>JAGWMJ010000005.1 GCA_028871815.1 Armatimonadota bacterium
TCATGCCGACCCGGCCGCTACGGCAGGAGGTGCACGGTGGTGTACCGGCGCCATCCGCCAAATGTCGCCTTGAGGACAACCGCGGTGTCCGTGGTGACGGTGCTGGTATTTGCAACGAAGTCTGCGCTCGTGTTCCCGGCCGAGATGAGCACGCCGGTGGAGTAGACGCCGGCGCCGAAGTTCACCTTGCCGCTGTACGAGGTCACAGTAACGTTCATATCGAACGGCGCCGGCGCGTCGAGCGTCACCGTTCCGCTGATCGTTTGACCGCCAACCACCGAGGATGGGCTTGGCGTGGTGATGCTGTTTATGATTACCGGTATCGCCAGAAACCCGGCCGCCTTCTGCTGGTAGTAGCCGCTGCCTACGATCGCGCCGTAGTCGTTCAGCGCCGTCGCGGTCACAAGCCGCCAACCGCTGCTGCTTTCCACCAGCGTGTTCAGATCGGTCATGAGCCCGCTCGCGGGCGCTGTAATGTCACCGGTCCAGAGGAAGGCATGCAGACCGGATTGGCCCACCACGATGCCGCTGGCCGTGTTGATCGCGTTCGCCACGCTGTAGGCGGTGTTATGCAGGAAACCAAGGGGACCGTAGGGCGCACTGGTCTGCCCGTTCCAGGCAAATGCCTCGGAATTGCCCGTGACACTGTTGTGCGCACTGCCGACCACGTCATCGGCATCGTCGATTCCGGTGGCGCTGGAGGGAGTCGAGTATGTCGCGGCGCCAAAGGTGCCCCCGGCAAGGCTCACCGAACCGTACCCCATGGTAATGAAGTTGTGACTGAATAGCGCCTGCAGCGGCGATACGCCGAGATCCGTGCCGCACATATCGTCGAATACATTCGATACGCCGGTGTACTCATAGTTCGCATAAATCGCTCCGGCGCTTGTACCGGACGACTCCAGGCCATCGAATGTCAGGGGCGTCCTGGCTGTGTCCTGGTAGGTGCCACAAAGATAGCCATCGTCATTTATCCCGAGGAAGGCGCCCGGCCAGTCCGTGGCGCTGGAACTCCCATATAAGAGCGTTTCGGAATAGGTCGTGCCGAGGTAGGTGGCCGGGCTCCACCGGGCCGGATCCACTGCCGCGCTTCGCGAGGTATCCCAGGCAGTCCCGCCAATCTGCCCCAGGTTGTTGACCGCATAGCCGTAGTAGTGTGTGTCCGATACCGTGGGATCGAAATGGAATGACGGCACGCCCGGCATCCAGACGAATCCTTTGCCGGTACTGTCATTCCCAACTACCTGGTAGTCATCGTTGACTCCGGTTGGAGCGCCAACAGTACTTGCGGGGTTGATGTTGATAATCGAGTAGTACTGCTGGGCGAAGCCCAGCCGTGGAAGGGCGGCCACCGCAAAAGCAATGGCGATGAGAGTTCCGAACCTTCGAAACTTCATGGTGTTCGTAGCCTTTCTGTGACGCACAATGCGTCGCCGGTGAATGTGAGTGCTGCGGTATGCGAAGCGTAAAGCCGCATGGCAGCCTATGCGCAGCGACTGAGCCATGCCCCCGGCAGGACTGTACGCTGCAGCCGAAACTACGGCAGGGTCGGCGGCAATTCCTGCCGGCGTGTTGCCGGCCCGTGCTGGCGGCCGCAGACGTTTACGGCGACAGTGGTCGGCATTGCAGAACGGAGAGGTTGGCCGACGTACTCCCGGCACAAGCGCGGCTGCGGCCGGTTTGCGGAGGCAGGGGAGCCGGGAACAGACGTGACCGTCAATTCAGGTGTGTCACATCTGCGGGTAACCACAGCCTGCGGGCTGGGCCAGCAGGAAACCAGGCTGTAGTATGCGAACCTGCTGCCGCCGCTTGCCACGGTAGAGAGGAGCGACCCTGGATGTTTACTGCCCTTTTTGCCGCAGCCATGTTGCCCGGGCTGCCGGCGCGAGCGACCAGGCGGCCGGAGTGGAGCGTATCGGGCAAGTTGTGCGAGGCCTGCACCTGCTCACCACCATGCACCTGCAATTTCGGCCTTGCGCCGGGCCCATACAGCTACTGCTGGACGATGTGGTCACTGGATATCCGCAAGGGCGTCTACAAGGGCGTCCAGCTGGATGGTCTGCATCTGGCTGCGTGCAGCGCGTCGAAGGGCTTTCTGTTCTTCATCGACTCGGCCGGAAGCGCGGCTCAACGGGCCGCGCTCACGTCCATTGCGCGCGACATCTACAACAAGCTGATGCAGGCGAACGGCACGAAGCCTGTGGATGCAGCAGCCGCCGCCGCTCGCGTTACCGTCGAATTAGCTGCGATTACCCAGAGTGAAACCGGTAAGGACTGCCATCTGCACATTGGCAACTTCGGCGGCTTCGATGCCGACTACCTGATGGGTCTGGATGGCAAAAAGCCGGTGGAACTGGTGAACAACTACAACTGGAACATCAAGCACAACGTCAAGGCCAAAACCGATACCTTTACCTATGCCGGGCCGAATGGCGACACGTTCCAGTACAAAGGCACTAACTGCAATGAGGGTGACTTCTCATGGAGCAGCGAGACCAAAATCTACTATCGCTGAAAGCCGCGCGAGTGGGCTAAGGCGTCAGAACAATGGTCCGTGCCGCGGCGCCGTTGCCGGCAAACAGCTTTATCAGCACTCCGGTAACCGCGAAGCATCGAACCGATCCGTCTTCCGAACCGGCAAGGAGCACGGCGCCATCGCCGGACCACACGATGGCGTGCACTGCGCTGCCTGTATCGGCAGTCAGCTGCGATGGCGCGCCGGAGACGACCCGCCACACCCGCACTTTGCCATCGGCGCTACCCGTCGCCAGCCGTCTGGAGTTGGGGCTCCATGCCACGCAAAGCACAGCCTGTTGGCTCACACGCGCCCGATACATGAGATCGCCCGACTGAAGGCTCCATGTTTTCAGGTAGCCGTCGGTTGAGACGCTGGCGATTGCGCTGTCGTTCGGCGCTACGGCCACTCCGGTTACAGCCCCATCGTGCGCCGGAATATCGTACCTGTAGCTGACTACGCCGCTCGATGGCGCCCGCCAGACACGCACCAGACGGTCGTCACCGCCGCTGACAAGCAGATTGTCGGCGGGAGCAAAAGCCAGACACCTTACCGGGGCGGCATGGCCGCGAAAGCGGGCAACCTGGTGCAGTGTGGCGCCACTGAAGATGGAGATGTGCGCATCGGCGCCGCCCACAGCAATGATCGAGCCATCCTGCGAGACCGCCAGAGCCGGCCTGCCGCATAGATCGGGTTGTGTTCCAAGCTGCAGGCGCACGCCACTCCAGCTCCATATGGATGGAAGTCCGTGTGCGTCCACCTCAAACAGCCCCTGCGGCCCTACGGCGATGGCCCGGATGCCGGCGCCACCGAACGGCATGGGAGCTGCCGGCACGCCACCAACCAGCCAGCGACGCACCTGGCCGGAGGCGTCCAGAACGGCAAATCCCGGAATCTGAGCGGTAGCTGCAGGCGCGGCCGGCGCCACCGGCGCCGGGGGCTCGGCCGGCTGCCGCGCCGGCTTGACATGCCTCTGTGCGGCGGCAGTGTTGGCGAATGCCAGTACGAACCCGGCTGAGACGAGGATTCTGCCGGACAGTGCCGTATAGAGGGTATTGCGCGTCATAAACGTCAGAAAGAGGCAAGCGCCCGGCGCAAGCAGTGCCGGTGAGCGGGCAGCGTGTGCAGCGGCAGCGAACTGGAAAGCTCAATCTGAGACACCTTCGCGCGCAACAAGTTTCGTCCTGTCGCCGGAGCCGGGCCGAAAGCGGTGAGGTTCCGCTGAACCGAATCGTATTGGGTACCTACTAAAACCATGGCGCCGGACATGGTACGGCGGCCAATCGGATCGTTTGACCTTTGCTCGCCGGGTGTGATACACTGCGCAAGTCGTTGGAGAATGCAGCCAACAGGAGAACCTATCTATGAGACGCCTCACGCTCCTCAGGGAGTTGGCAATGGCGGCGCTTCTTTGCCTGCCTGCCGCATCCAGCCTGGCTCAGGCGGGAACTGCGCCGTTCACCATCCGCATGCCTCCGGACGGCTCCACGGTGCGCGAAACGGTGAATGTTGAGATACCACGCGCCAGCATTCCAGAAAACGGCTTTGTCGCCTTCTTTATCGATGGCGTATTCGATGTCGCGCTCTCACCGCAAAAGGGTGCGCCGGCGGACTCGCCGTTCCTCTACCAGTGGGATACGAAAGCGCTCAAGGTTTCGGACGGTCCGCACACGCTGCGCGCCGTTCTTTACGCTCCAGTAGATAGCTCGCTCGGCGCGGCGCAGGTGACGCAAAAAGCCTCAAGCGAAGTGAACGTAACGGTGGCCAACCGGATCCATCAGGATCTCGGACGGGTACTGCTCCGGTACAAACTGCACAGCGGGCAGAACCTCCGATATACGCGTGGCGGCCGCACCTACATCGTAGGGGGCGTCACCGAGCAGGCCGTCTCCACCAGCGATCAGGACCTCGCCCGCATGACAGGCTCCCTGCTTCTGAATGTGGAAGACGCCAACTCAACTTCCTCGCTGGTTCGCAACAAGCTGACCAGCCTGACCGTTACGGTCAACGGGCAGGAATACACCCTACCCTCATCCGATCTTTCGGACTCGATGTACCAGGAAGTGAACCCGCGTGGCCTGGTGCAGTACGAGACCGGCGCCAGCACCGGCACTCAGCAGTTTGAGTCGCAAGGGTTGGCGGTGGATAACTCGATTGAACTTCCACTGCTGCCGGCTCAGGCGGTGCAGCAGGGCGATGTCTGGTACACCCCGAAACAGCGAATCGCCATACCGGGCGTGCCGCCGGACCAGCAGCCGAAGGAAGATGTGAAGAACACCTTTGAGGATGTGGAGTGGCAGAACAACTACCCCACGATTCGCATTCGGCAGGAGTACAGCGGACACGCCGGCAAACTGCCGATACAGGTTGGACCCGTTCTGGTGAGCTTTCCCCGGGTCAAGTACCAGCGTGATATCTACGTTGCCTGGCACTCGGGCACGTTGATTCGCACCGATCAGACGTTGACAATCTCGGGCCGCACGACACAGGTGATCGGTCAGAGTGCGCCTGGGGCTGGTGGCGCAGGCGCCGCGGGAGGCATGGGCAAGTTCGGTGGCGGATTGGGCATGATGGGTGGCGCTCCTGGTCCCGGAGGTTTCGGGGGCGTACCTGGTCCCGGCGGTTTCAGCGGTTTGCCCGGTAAATCCGGCGGCGCTTTTCCCGGCGGCTTCGGGGGCGGCGGCTTTCCCGGCGTGCCGGGTAAAGGCGGCGGCGCCTTCCCAGGTGGTTTTGGCGGCGGTAGAGCGGGCGGCGGAGCATTCCCCGGAGGTTTCGGTGGCGGACGCCAGGGCGGCGGTGCTTTTCCCGGCGGCTTTGGGGGCGGTGGCTTTCCCGGCGTGCCCGGTAAAGGCGGCGGCGCCTTCCCAGGTGGTTTCGGTGGCGCTCAGGGCGGGCCCGGCGCGTTCGGCGGCCGTCCCGGCATGGGCGGCGCATTCCCGGGCGGAGCCGGCGGTGGATTTGGCATAACGCCACCCACAGGCGGCATCGGCAGCGCGCCCGAGCATCCGGTCGTGATTCGGGCCGTAACCGATACGCGCCTTAAATCCACCCATTAAGCGCGGATCCTGACGCGCACATCGCGAGTCTGAGAACGGCGGGCGCACGTGGCGCCCGCCGTTCTCGTATGTGTATAATCAAATCCTTAATCCGGCGTCTTTAAGCCGACGCCTCTTAACGCAATGCGCATTTTTAGCCGTGAACTGGATGAGAAGCGGATGGAGCTTACCGAGCACCTCGGTGAGCTTCGGACGCGCATCATGCGGATGCTCGTCTATCTTTTGATAGGATCGATATTCGCGTACTACATGTTTCCAACCATGTATGGCTTTCTCTATCGGCCGCTCCACGCCGAGATGGTGCGCCAGAATGCGAAACTGGTTCGGGCCGGTGGTCCCAGCATCCAGTCGATCCCGTTCGTAGAAGGTCCGCCAAATGCGACGGTTACAGTCGCCCAGTTGAACAAGGCGCTGACCTGGGTGAAGCAATACGCCAGCAATCCCATCACCGCGCCGCCGATGTCGATTGTGTTCCTCAAATTTCACGAGCCGTTTATGGTACGGCTCAAGGTAAGTCTCATCTTTGGGCTGGTGCTCGTGCTGCCGCTGGTTGTCTACGAGGTTGCGCAGTTTATACTGCCGGCGCTGACGCAAAACGAGCGACGGCCAATCGCGATGCTGGCGCCAATTTCAGTCCTGCTGCTCATCTTCGGCGTTACCGTGGCGTACTACACCATGTTCTACGCGATGCACTGGTTCCTCTCGTACCTCGCCGACTACCCGCAGCCGACTGTTTTGATGCAAGACCCCAACGACTATATTCTCTTCTTCGTCAAGATGATGGCAGCATTCGGCATCGCGTTCCAGCTTCCCGTGGCGCTGATGGGCATGGCGTTTGCCGGAGTGGTGACATCGCGCGGGTTGATCAAGCACTGGCGCTGGGGGGTTGTGGTGGCGGCCGCGGGCGGCCTGTTTACGCCATCCAATGACCTCTTCTCGATGGCTTTGATGTCGATACCGCTGCTGATCCTGTACGGCTTCAGTATTATCCTCGTCTGGATGGTGGAGAACCAGCGTCGCCGCCGCAATCTCGCCGTTGGCGCACTCGTAAGATGACGGCTCCGAACGCCCCTAAGGACGGTTTGCTGCGCCACAAGGGGACGCTTGCACGGATTCTGATCGTGAGCCTCCTGATCATCGGCATCTCCTGGCTGGCCTGGTTCTCGCCATGGGCCCGCGTTCACCACCCGGTCCGTATTGAAACCGGCCGGTGAGCCCGCCAGGACCTTCGCTGGAGAAGCGGCTCCGGTCGCTGACCCGCATTACACCGACGCGAGCTCTGGCGGCCGCGATTACGCTCATCGGGTTGGCGCTGCGGCTTTGGGGCATCACCTGGAGCCTGCCCACCACGCTCCACCCGTGGGCCACATACCACCCCGATGAGACGATAAACCTGCAGGCCGCGGAGCAGGCCGATATTCCGCACGTCCGGCTGGATATCGGCTTCTACAACTACGGCGCGTTCGATTTCTACCTCGTCAGCCTTGCGCAGACCATCGCCAGGGGCTACGGACTTGTGCCGGCGGTCACCACGCCTCCCGCGGAACCAACAGCCCCAAGGGCCGTTCAGGCCGCGAGCGCTATGGAGGCCAACCGCGCCCAGCGCCGCGCGCTGTTTCTATGCGGTCGGCTGGTCAGCGTCCTTCTCGGTACGCTCACCATACCGCTGGTGTATCTCCTTGGCCTGCGCGTGTACAACCGCAAAGCGGGCGCGGCAGCTGCGCTGCTCTATGCCTTTGCCCCGCTTGCCGCGCTGCACGCCCACTTCTTCACCGTGGATGTTCCCGCCACGTTCTTCGTCGCCGGTACGCTTTTGGCCGCGGAGCGGATGACTCGTGAGGCTTCGGGGCGCGCGATTGCGGTGGCTGCCGTCTGGTGCGGCCTTGCGGCGGCCACGAAATACACGGCGGCGATGGCGCTGGTAGCGCCTGCCACAGCACTGTACCTGTGCCCCGGCCTTGTTCGCCGGGCGAGAATACAGCGGTTAGCTGCTCTTGGCGCAGGGACTGCTGCCGTCTTCCTGGTCGCGTGCCCGGGCATCTGGCTGAACTGGCACGCGTTCTGGTATGGCAGCTATCCCGGCGAGGGAGTGCGGTACGAACTGCTGGTGCACTCCCGTACCGGTCACGGGCTGCTGTTTGTTCATACGGGCAGCGGGTGGTGGTACCACCTGGTCGTCTCGCTGCCATTCGGACTGGGTGTGCCGCTGCTGCTGGCGGCCCTGGCGGGATGCTGGTACGCCCTGGCGCGGCGAACTCCCGCGGAGGTCGCGCAGTTGGCGTTTGTGGCCGTAACGTATCTGGTAACGGGGTTTTCGCAGGTCCGATTTGCCCGCTACATGCTTCCCCTGTTTCCGCCGTTGTGCGTGCTGGCCGGCGGCGTGCTGTTCGCCCCATATACGCGCCCGGCATGCCGGATTGCCGCGCGGATCGCGGCGGCCATGGCGCTGGTGACCACCGGCGTCTACGGTTTTACGCTCGTACGGCTACTTACATTGCCGGATCCGCGCGACCGGGCTGCAGCGTGGCTCAACCTCCATGCTCCGCCGGCTGCAAGCGTGGCGTTCGCTGAAACACCGTGGTTTTTCGCGCCGCCCCTGTCACCACTGCTGGGTGCGCCGGATGCGCCGGCGCGGGCCATGGCGGCCGCGCAGTGCACTCGCTACCGGCTGCTGATGCCGGCCGCAGAATGGGACGCCGGCGCGTTGAAACAGCGGCCGAACTATGTGGTGCTTTCCAACTTTGAGACGATGCATGCGGTATACCGGCTGCACCTGGCTTATGCCATGGCATTCATGAACGCCATACCTAAGGACTATGCGCGCCATCTGTTTGCATCGCCGCGCCCCTGGCTGATGCCGAGCGACGGACCGCTGATCCCGGACGACCTGTTGTACGTTATGCCGCGTATTACGGTCTATGCGCGGCCGGGCAGTTCCTGACCTACGGCCGGCGCTATACCGTCTGCCTCTTCCACCGGCCCGTACGGAAGTAGAGCAGCGTCGCCACGCCACTCACCATCGTCGAGCCACTCATCGCGAGCCAGGCTCCGTGTGCCTGCAGTCCTGCCGCCACCATGAGGAGCCAGGCAGCAGGCAGCCGCACGAACCACATGTTGAAGAGGGTTATACAGGTGGGAATCAGCGTTTCACCGGCGCCCTGCATGGCGCCCATCAGCACCATTCCCAGGGCCAGGAAAGGCTCGCAGAATGCGTTGATTCGCAGGTAGTCCGCGCCGATTCGCTGCACCATGGGATCCGTGGTGAAGAGACTGCTGAACGGTTTGGCGAACACAAAGAAGCAGATCGCCACAGCAGTCATAAGCACGACAGCCTGCATCAGCGCGTGGTAAGCGCACCGCTCCGCGCGGCGGGGATTGCCGGCGCCAAGGTTCTGGCCGACGAGCGTGGCTGCCGAGACGCGGTAGCCAAAGCCGGGCATAAACGCGGCCGCCTCCGCGCGCATTCCGATCTCCAGCGCGGCAACTCCTGCGGAGCCATCTGCCGTGTGCGCCAGCATGCCGGTAAACAGCAGCATGGCTACGCTGCGGAGCACGCCCTGAACACTGGCAGGGATACCGATGCGCAGAATGCGCCACGCCCATTCGCGCGTGAGACGCAGGTTGTGCGCCGAGACGGCAGCGGGAATGCCGCCAGGCGACCGCGTGACGGCAAGGTAGACCAACATTTCGAAGATCATCGAGCCGGCAAAACCGAGGCCCGCCCCACGCACGCCAAGCGCCGGAAAGCCCAGCAAGCCGTAGATGAGCACCACGCTGAGCGCCGTGTGGACCAGAATCACCACGCACATGATGTACATGGGGGTCCGCGTATTGCCGATTCCACGAAATGACGCGATAAGGGCGCTTCCGACCATCATTGCCGGGACGCCGGTCATTGCCATGGCCAGGAATTGGGCACAGAGACGCCGCGATTCGGTGTTGGCTGCGCCGCCAAGCAGAAGGTCGGCAAACCTGAAGCGTAACAGGAAGCATATCGCTGCGAATACGACTCCGGCCAGTGCCGCCAGGCTTATCGCCTGGCCGGCAGACCGGGCGGCAGCGGCGTGGTTTCCTTCACCTGTACTGCGAGCAACCAGCGCGGTAGCGCCGACGGTGACTCCCATCGACAGCGCGAGGAGGATGTAGATCATCTGTCCGCCGACGCCGGTTGCCGCCAGAGCGGCGCGACTATCCGGCAGGTGGCCAACGAATAGCGCGTCCATCATGCTGTTCACCATCTGCATCATCATGGTGAGGATGACGGGCCATGCCAGCACCCAGATTACGCGATGCAGACGCTCCTCCGGAGACACACGCTGCAGTTTGGTTTCCGGCAGTTGCATGAGTTGGTCCGGCAATAAGAGGAGAGCTGGCCACTACACTCAAGTGCAAAGAGGATGGCGCGAACCGGCCCTGAGTATACCTAGGGAACCGGGGCGCCATCGTTGGCGCCGCTGCGGCGCTCCAGGGCCCGTTCAGACCTTGTAATGCTTCCAGCGGCCGGTGCGAAAGTAGAGGCTGATACAGATACCGTTCAGAATGGCCGAAACGCACGTCGCGATCCAGGCGCCGCGGGCCTGCAGACCGGAATAGAACATCAGAAACCAGGCAAGCGGCAGCTGTATGAGCCAGTTTTCCACGATAGTGATCAAGGATGGGATGAGCGTTTCGCCTGCACCGCGCATGGCGCCGGCAAACACCATGGTGCATGCCATGAAGGGCTGGCAAAACGCATTGATTCGGAGGTATTCGGCGCCGAGATGCCGCACCGCGGGATCGGATGTGAAGAGCCCGCTCAACGTGTGGGCAAAAACAAAGAAGCAGACACCTGCCATCGACATGAACGCGGCGGATTGCAGGGCTGCGCCGCGCGCAGCCTGCTCCGCCCGTTTCGGCAGACCCGCGCCGAGGTTCTGGCCCGCGAGGGTGGCTGCCGCAACCCGGTAGCCGGCGCCTGGCATCACGGCTACGGCCTCGGCGCGGATACCGATCTCGAGCGCAGCGACTCCGGCGGAACCGTCTGCCGTGTGCGCCAGGATGCCCGTGAGCACCAGCATGGCTGCGTGCCCAAGCAGAGCGCGCATGGAAGCCGGCACGCCGATGCGCAGGATACGCCGGCTCCATGCTGCGGTCAGCCTCAGATTCCGCCACGTGAAAGCCTCTGGAATGCCCAGCCGGGACCTGAGGGCGACGACATAGAGTATCACTTCGGCTAGTGCAGAGCCCGCGAACGCAGCCCCGGCGCCCCGAACCAGCAGCCGCGGAAAGCCGAGCAGGCCGAAGATGAGGAGAGCGCTCAGCAGGAGGTGCACTGCCACCACTACGATCATGATATGCATGGGAGTACGCGTGTCACCGGCGCCGCGAAACGCGGCAATGATAGCCGCGCCAACGAACATCGGGAGCGCTCCCGGAAGCGCAGCCGCCAGATACTGCACGCACTGCCGCCGCGCCTCAACGTTGGCCGGGCCGCCGAGCAGAACGCCCGCCAGATGGAAGCGCAGGACATAGCAGGCCAGCCCGATCAGCGTGCCGGAGATCGCTGCCAGTGTAATCGCCTGACCGGCTGCCCGGGCAGCATCCGACCTGTTTCCGGCTCCGATACTGCGCGAAACCAGGGCCGTTACGCCGGCGCTGACGCCCATTGAACTGACGACGAGGAGATAGATCAGCGAACCGCCCACACCGGCCGCAGCGAGCGCCGCCCTGCTGTTGGGAAGATGCCCAACGAAGAGTGCATCCATCATGCTGTTCGCCATCAGCAGCAGCATGGTGACGACAGCGGGCCACGCGAGTGACCAGATGGCCCGGTGCAGTGGCGGCTCAGCCGCGCCGAAAGTGTCGTCGGAGTCCGCTGGTTGCACGAAAGGGCCTCAGCTCAACAGGTGACGGGCGCGCAGAAAGGAGATGCTGCCGAACAGGCAGGCGGGAGTCGCCCAGTATACCTTCGGCTGGGGCGCCCTACCGCAGGCGCCGGGTACAATGAGAGATCGCCGCGCCGGAACAATTCGGCGCGGCGCTTTGTTGAGTTGCCTCAAGTACCATGGATGCACCACGCCTAACGGTATTCTCTGTACCGCTCGTCTCGACATGGGTTCTGGACGAGACGCACCGGATTCTGTTTGACGCAGGCGACGGTGCGGCGGCCATGCTGGAGGGCCGAATCCTGCGCGCCAACATCGTGGCGCTGACGCACGCGCACCGCGATCACATCGGCGGTTTGCCGCAGCTTCTCAACCTGCGCGCGCAGGGCGCGGAAGCACCAACTCTGAGCATCGTGCATCCTGCGGGCAGCGGCGCGATTGGCGCCATGGCGCGCTTTCTGGCACGCCTGGACCCCGCTACAACCGGCACGCTGTCGTGGGCGGAGTGGAACGCCGGCGATCAGCTCGAACTGGAGCATCACCACAGGCTTATTGCGTTCGGCACCCGCCATATACCCGGCGGCGCCGGAACGGCATCGCGATCACTGGGTTATCGTGTGGAGCGCACGGTCAGCCGCCTTCGACCGGAGCTGCGAGGTCTCCCCCAATCCGAACTGGACCAGATGTGGCGATCGAGCGGCCGCGATGCGATAACCCGGGATGAGGTGGAGACGGTGCTTGCCGTGAGCGGCGACACCACGGTCCTCACGCCGGACGAGGTTGGGCACGCCCGATTTCTACTGCACGAGTGTACATTTCTGGAACTGGATTCCGATGCGTTTGAGTCGGTTCGCCAGCGCGGGCACGAACACAGCTCGCTGGATGAGGTGCTGCAGCTGGCAGCGGATGCCGGCGTGGAGCGGCTGGCACTCTACCATATCTCGCGACGATACGCCGACGACGAGATTGTGCGGCTTGTGCGCGCCAGGTGCGCGGCGCGGCATCTGGCCGCTTCGGTCAGCGTGGCATTCCCCGGGCGGGTAACCACCGACATTTTCGGTCAGGCGGTTTGGCCCGGTGTGTAGGCGGCCTCGGTCGCCGATTCCGTACCGCTTCCGGAGGCGACCCACCACGCGCGCAGCATCACCGCAGCGGCATCCCGATCATCCGGCGGCAGTGCACCCTCAATGACCTGGTTAAGCAGATACTCCTTGGCGCGCCCCACAGCCTCCGAAGGCCCTAATCCTAGCTCCTGCATGATCTCGCTGCCCGACAGCGGACTCTCGAGCGCCACCACATTCATGGCGGCGTTAACCGCTTCGATGCGGCCTCTCAGCCCTACGAGATCTACCTCCATGTCGGACGGAATACTGCACGCGGCAATATCGCAGCGCGCCATGATAAACAGCTCGTCAAGGTAAGAGCCGCAGTCCCGGATCAGCCGACGGATCGAGGCATCGGTCCACTCCGGCAGATAGTCGCCCAGTCGCATGTGAAGCCGCACGAGGTCGCAGACCGGAACGACATCGCGAGCGGCAAACTTGAGGCGCGTCATCATGGCGTGCACCATGCCCGCTCCAACCGCAGCGTGGTGGTAGAAGTGCACGCCGCGTGCGTCCTCCGTTCTTGTGGCGGGCTTACCGATATCGTGCCACAGCATCGCGAGGCGCGTGTGCATTCCGGCGGTGGGTGGCAGCGCCTCCACCGCCCGCAGCGTGTGCTCCCACACATCCCATGGGTGCCAGGCACTTTGAATGCAGCCCACCATCGGGCTCATCTCCGGCAGTATCTGCGGGAGCAGTCCGGACTGGAGCAGTAGGTCCATGCCGGCGCGCGCGGCGGAAGGCTCGAGTGCGATGATCTTAAGGAGCTCATCCTGCATGCGCTCCCACGCGACGGTTGGCGGCGCCAGGCTGGCGGCGGAGCTTTGAATGCTTAGCCAGCACTCGTCGTCGATTATGAAGTTGAGCTGCGCGGCAAATCTTATGGCGCGGAGCATCCGGAGCGGATCGTCGAGAAACGTGGCGTGCGGTTCGCGTGGGGTACGGATACGGCCCGCCTCAATATCCGCAAGCCCGCGTCCCGTGAGGTCCCGTATCTCGCCGGAGTGGAGCTCTTCCAGCAGCGTGTTGATGGTGAAGTCGCGCCGAAGCACATCCTGTTCAATCGTCGCCGGGGCCACGGTGGGCTTTCGTGATCCCGCCAGGTAACTCTCGGCGCGCGCGCCGGCCATCTCAATATTGACGGCGCGCATCCGCGGCGCCGGACGGACGCGAATGAGGGCAGTGCCGAAACGCGAGTAGATTACGGGTGGCCAGTCTATAACGCCTCTGGCGAAGAGCCATTTGGCGAACTCCACGGCATCGCCATCCACCAGGAGGTCGACGTCTGGGGATGCCGGGCGGTGTAGAATCCGATCACGAAGCCAGCCGCCGACCAGATAGATGCGGCCCTGCCACGGCGTGTGCTCGGTGGCGCCGCGCAAAACACCGACTGCCTGTTCGGCAGTCGAGCGCGATCCGGCACGGTAACTTCTCATAGCGAGGGAGTATACCGCCGCGCCGAGATCAGGCGGAGAGGCGAGAGCCGCCGCGTTTACTCGCCGATCGCCGGCTCGGGCGCGGTGGAAACTGGGCGCGCTGGATGGTGCGTGGGCTCCGCCGGCAGGCTCGGCGCGGTGAGCGATGAGCACTTCGATACCGGAACGGAGCGTCGGCTGCGGAACGTGCCCAGGCACACATCCGCCAGCGGAAAGAAGACGTTAAAGTTTTGCTGCATATACCGGTGATGGATGCGGTGATGCTCTTTGACGAACCGGTAGATGGCGGTACGCTCGAACCACCGGCTGCGCGGCACGTGCATGCAGTAGTGGAAGTACTCATACACACCGTAGTACGCTGTCACAGCGGCCAGGCCGCCCCAGAGGCTGGGAATACCGGTGAACCACTGGGCGAACATCATGAACGGTAGATGCACGCCGATAAACATCGGCAGTGCAAACCAATCCATAGAGATGTGGTCTTTCTGGCGGCCCTCCACCCACTCATACGAGGCCGGCTCATAACGATACCGCTGGTGGTGCACCAGGGCATGCGCTTTGAACGTATGGCGGATGAACTTCGGCGAGTGGAAGAGATGCTTGTGAAATGCCCACTCGAAAAAGCTGGCGTAGGTGAAGTAGAACAGAAACGCCAATACCTGGCACCTGAATTCCCATGTCATAAACGTGTCAGATCCTCCAGAAGGCCGGCTGAGCGCGTCGACCTGCCGTTTGGCCGGCGACGCGGAGAGTGCCCGGCAGCGTGCTGCAGATGTGCAGCTGCCGCCGCCGAATTGCGCAGGTTTCCGCGCTGGGCAAAGAGTTGGTCAAAAGCAATAGGGTGAGGTTCGGGTCGACACGCCCACACAGTGGCACGAATAGTGTACCTTAATGGGCGGCGAGCATAACGGTCCGGTCGCGCGCCTGATGAGAGACACAGGTTTCTTTACGTTCGGCGTCGAACCTCCGTTTCAGGGAAGTTGACGCAGCTGCCGCGGGTACACAGCCATATGCACCGCGAAAAGGAGAGATTTTGAAAACCCGATTTGTTGTTCTGACGGCATGCCTGTTTGTTGGTTCGGCCGGCTTGTCGAGCGCTGCTGTTGCTCAAGCGCCGACACCCGCCGAGCGGGTGCTAGGGTCGCTGCTGAGCGTAGGGGGATATGCCTTTACACAGGGACGGGCTATCCGGGCGCTGGGTACCCCCAAGTTCTTTGGCGATTCGCTGCTCTATGGCAAGCCGGCCAGTCGTGGTGGCTGGCTCTACAGCGGCGGCATCGAACTAATGGGGGCCAGCGACCACTTTTTGCCGTTCACCGGTGGCAATAGCGCCGACCTTATTGGGCCCAGCTTCCGCGTGACCACTGCGCAGGTGGCCGGTCGACTGCAGCCGTTTGCCGGCGCCGGGCTCTACTACTTTTCCGTCCATTCCGACCGTGAGAAGTTCAACTCCAACGGCATCGTGCCGGGTATCTCTTTCGGCGTCCGGTACCCCGTGGCCAGGTTTGTAACCCTGGAGGCCGCCTACCATATCAACGGCACCATCGGCGGCCTTGGATCCGATGGCTTTGCGCTCACCCTAAACGTATTCTGATGGCGCGGCGACCCGGCAGGCAGGTAACGGCATGCACACACCGGTAGACCTTCGCAGCGACACCACAACGCGGCCCTCGGCATCCATGCGGGCTGCGATGGCAGCTGCCGAGGTTGGCGACGACGTGTTCGACGACGATCCAACGATCCACCGTCTCCAGGAGCAGGCGGCCACTCGTTTCGGCAAGGAGGCTGCGCTGTTGATGCCCTCGGGCACCATGAGCAACTGCGTGGCCGTGAAGACACACACTACTCCCGGCGATGAGATTCTTCTGGATGCGGCGGCGCACTCCATGCTCTACGAGGTGGGGATGCCGGCCGTGATCGCAAACGTGCTCACGCGACAGTTTCCCAGCGAGCGCGGCGTGCCCGATGTGCCGTTCATCGCCGCCAATATCCAGACCGAATCGATTCACGCACCCGGCACCAGACTGATCGTGCTGGAGAACACGCATAACCGTGCCGGCGGGGCGATTATACCCATGGAGACACACCGTGAAATATGGGAGATCGCCAACGAACGAGGCCTGATGCTGCATATCGATGGCGCTCGCATCCTCAACGCCGCAGTGGCCACCGGGACCGAGCCGCGTGAGTACGGCGCCTGCTGCCATTCAATCACGTTCTGTCTGTCAAAGGGCCTCGGATGCCCGGTCGGTTCCGTGCTGTGCGGCAGTCGCGAGTTTATCGGTCGCGCCCGTCGCGTACGCAAACTGCTCGGCGGCGGCATGCGTCAGGCCGGTATTCTGGCCGCGGCCGGAATCTATGCGCTGGAGAACCATGTGGATCGCCTGGCCGACGATCACCGGCGCGCAGCAGCCCTGGCCATGGCGATCCGCGGCGCTCGCAATCTGGGTCTGGACGATCGGCCGCCGCCGACCAACATGGTCTACGTTCGTACGGCGGGCAGCGCCGCCGCCTTTTGCGCTGCGATGCGCGAAGCTGGAGTCCTGGCTGCGCCAACTGCCGCGGACCGATTTCGATTGGTGACGCATCTGGATATTGACGATGACGACGTTGAATTCGCGGCGAACGCTATTTGCCGCGTCGCAGCGGCTGCCTGAGCCGGCCCGCGCAGGAAGCCACTTTGCTGCACCACGATCACGTTGAGCGCGCCGCTGCCGAGACGATGCGCGCCGCCGTGTATATTGGGTGCGGCCGTGTCGAACTGCAGCACATTGCGGCGCCGGTTCCCGGAGACGACGAACTGACGGTTTCCGTGAAGGCGTGCGGACTCTGCCTGACCGACGTGAAGAAGATCACATCCAACGCCTTCCCGGCGCCACGGGTGTTCGGCCACGAGATCGCCGGCGTAGTCCATTCGGTTGGCCGGGATGTACAGGGCTGGCAGCCTGGTGACCGGGTGGTGGTCCACCACCACGTTCCATGCCGCGACTGCTTCTGGTGTCAACGGCGTCTTTTTGCGAGCTGCGAGCAGTTCAAGAGGACCGGCACAACGGCCGGGATTGGAGAGCCTTCGGGGGGCGGGTTCTCGGAGATGATCCTCGTTCACCGCTGGTGCATACCGGGCCTCGTCCGGATTCCCGAGAGCGTGGAGGATGGTCAGGCAACCTTTGTCGAGCCCGTAAACACCTGTCTCAAGGCTCTCCAGACGGCGCAGCTCGATGTGGGCGAGACACTGCTGGTGGTGGGGCAAGGGCCAATCGGCCTCCTCTTCACATGGCTGGCGGCCTCCAGGGGAATCCAGGTCATTGCGGTCGATCCACGTACCGAGCGCCTCGATGTCTCTCGGGGGCTTGGGGCCCGGGTGGCGCTCGAACAGAGTGACAATGGGCTCCGAAAGGCTCTAAGTGACGTGACGTCCGGCCGGGGCGCTGATACCGCCATCGTCACGGCAGACAGCGAAGCAGCCGTTGCGACTGCCGTGGAGAATACTCGCGCGGGCGGCAAGATCATTCTGTTCGCCCACACCGACGCCGCCGGTCGACAGGCCGTGAGCCTCGGGCACCTCTGCCGGGAGGAGCAGTGGATCACCGGATCATACAGCACCGACTTTACTATGCAGGAGGCCGCAGCCAAGATTGTATTCAGCAATCAGTTTCCTGCATCCACGCTAATCACGCACAGGATGTCGCTGGAGGAGCTGGAGACGGCAATCACGCTCGCAAACCGTGGCCGCGGAGATGCGCTCAAGATTGTGATCGAACCCGAACGCGGAAAGCCAAACGTGGGGAACGGCGGCGAGCGCCCGTGACGGCGGCATGACGTCGGCGGCGGGCGATACCATCCGGGCGGCTGTCCTCTATGGCGCAGCCGACGTGCGCATCGAGCAGGTCCTCCTGCCTCCACCGGCCAGCGGTGAGGTGCAAGTCCGCATTGCAGCGGCTTTGACCTGCGGTACCGACGTGAAGGTATATCGTCGCGGTTACCACGCACGGATGCTGCAACCGCCATGTCGCTTTGGCCACGAGTTTGCCGGGGAGATTTGCGCAGTTGGGCCCGACGTGGGTTTCTGGACCGTGGGCGACCGTGTGGTGGCCGCCAACTCGGCGCCTTGCGGGCAGTGCGCGTGGTGCCGCGCGCTGAGGGAATCACTGTGCGACGACTTGTTGTTTCTCAACGGCGCCTACGCCGAGCGAATCAACGTACCGGCGCGGATCGTTCGCCGCAACCTGGTACGCGCCGGTCCCGAAGTTTCGCTGGAAACACTTGCCATGGCCGAGCCGCTGGCGTGCGTCATGCACGGGCTTCGGCGGATGCGGATGGCTGCCGGTGACCTCGTCGCGGTGTTGGGCTGCGGCCCGATCGGCCTGATGTTTGTGGAGCGGTGCACGGCAGCCGGAGCGCGGGTGATCGCCCTGGGCCGGCGCGCGGGCCGGCTTGCCGCAGCGGAACGGATGGGCGCTGCCGCCGTTATCGACATCGATTCCGTGCACGATGCTGTCGCGGCTGTCGCGTATGCAGCCGGACGATCTGCTGCCGTCCCGGTGGTGGTGGAGGCCGTTGGCTCGCCGGAAGCCTGGGAGCTCGCGAGCCGGCTGATAGCACGCGGGGGCGAGCTGCACCTCTTCGGTGGCTGCCCCACCGGAGCACAATTCACCGTACCGGCCGAGCGGCTGCATTACGAGGAGCTGACGATCCGCGGATCCTTCCACCACACGCCTGCGTCGTTCGGCGAGGCAGCAGAGCTGCTCTCATCGCCATCGCCGACGCTGGCGTCATTGGTGGAGGCGCGGATTGGCCTGGATGATCTTCCCGCCTGGATGGAGGCTGCCGCCGCCGGCAGCGTGGATGCGGTCAAGACGGCTGTGCTTCCTCAGGCGTGTTGACACGCGCGAAGTATTTGATGCATATTCGGATTTGGTGAATCCCGCAGCGCAGCAATGGTGCCTGCGTCGTGAAGCTTTGGGCATGCTGCGCGGGAGTCGCCACCGATTCGTGATGCTCGGCCGCGCGCCCCGTTCGCGTGGCACGGCAGCCTCTGCATTGGCGTGCGGCCCGGCTCATCCCGTTCCTCTGCGAAAGTCACCGACCGGGTGACTGCCTGGTTAGCAACGGGTGTTACACCATGCGCAATCGCTCACTATTTATCCACATTTGGCGGCTGGACATCACGTTTCGCCGAAGAGGGCCGCGGCAGCGGCCGGCGTTCACGGCGCGTAAAACCGTATACCCGGCTCCCAAGACACCGCTCGCGTTCGACTACCCGATTCCACATGTGACGTGCGTCACCTTGCTTCTTCCCGGGTTCGACATACGTGTGGCGTACCACAAGTGCCGCTCGTCCGATGCTGCCGCGCTCTCGACGTGGCTCAGCGAGCACCATCCCGGTTCGTAGCGGCCGGGGCGCCGGCGCCGCCAACCAACGCTGCGCCGGCTCTCGTCCAGAACGAAGCGAAGGATCTCTCCGCTCCAACGCCATTGGCCACGACCAACGCGCCGCCGGCGCGTGCCTGGCGGAATGGGACGAATGAGACCCGTGCAACCATGGCAGCCACCGGCCAAATGGCTTCTGCGCACGCCTCGCGAGCCTGCGAAAGGCATTCGATGGCCGCTGTGCCGTTACTCTATGTGCGAGACACATAGAGTCCGTTTCTATTCGGTTCTCAGTCGCTTACGGGTTGCGCGCGCTTTGCCACAAGGTGGTTCCTGGCGCGGGAGGAACCGGAACGGTTATAATTCCGTGTGACGATCGAACCACGATACGCGGCGCAGACGCGATTATGACGGCTGTGGCGCTACTGCCGAAGTATCAGTTTGATGGCTCCGCTACTCTGGCCGAAGCTGAGGCATGGTGTGCGCGACTGGCGCGTTCGCACTACGAAAACTTTATCGTCGGCAGCCTCTTTTGTCCACGGCCGCTCCGCCACCACTTCTACAACTATTACGCTTTCTGCCGCGTCAGTGACGACCTTGCCGATGAAGCTGCCGACAGCCAGCAAGCCGCTTTAATGCTGGATGCGTGGGAGTCCGAGCTGGAGCGCATGGAGCGCGGCGAAGCCGAGCATCCCGTGTTTGTAGCCCTGAGAAGCACTACAGCCGAGTTCGGCATCCCGACCTCACTCTATCATGACCTTCTGCGTGCGTTCCGGCAGGATCAGAGCGTACAGCGCTATCCAACATTTCACGATCTGCTGGGCTACTGCCGGTACTCGGCCAACCCTGTGGGACGCGTGGTACTGCATCTCGCCGGTTATCGCGACGAAGAACGGTTGCTGCTCTCCGACTCGATCTGCACAGCGCTGCAGCTGGCTAACTTCTGGCAAGACGTGGGGCGCGACTATGCTCGCGGGCGCATCTACATACCGCTTGAGGATATCGCCCGATTTGGCTACACCGAAGCGGAACTTGCCCGGGGCGAGGAGACCGAGGCCTTTCGGAACCTCATGGCCTTTGAAGCGCAGCGCACGCGTGAGCTGTTTCAACTCGGTGCGCCGCTCGCAGGGATGGTGCATCGACGCCTGCGGCTGGACGTTGAGATGTTCTCCCAGGGCGGCGCCGAGGTGCTGCGTCTCATTGAGCGCCAGGAGGGGCGCGTCCTCAGCAAACGCCCTGCCGTCAGCCGCGGGCGCCAGGCGGTGATGCTAATTGGCCGGCTGATAGCGGGCTTGACGCCGTGACAAACTTCGCTGAGGAGTCGGCTCGGCCGGCGGACTGCACGGCAGGCAAGGCTGAGCTGGCGGCGTCCTACGCCTACTGTCGGACCGTTGCGCGCACGTCTGCGCGAAACTTTTACTACTCGTTTGTCACGCTGCCGCGAGCGCGCAAAGACGCGATGTGCGCCATTTACGCATTCATGCGGCGAAGTGACGATGCCGCCGATGAACCCGGCGACTTCGCGCTGCGCGAAAGACGCATGCGAGCCTGGCGCGCGACCGTTGATGCCGCGCTTCAAGGCAATTATGGGTCCGAGCCGGTGCTGCCGGCGCTGCACCACACCATCTGTCGATTCCGGGTGCCGGTCCATTACCTCTACGAGGTGATGGAGGGCACCTCGCAGGACCTCAGCGCCGTACGGTTCGAGACCTTTGAGGAGCTCCGCGCCTACTGTTATCGCGTGGCCGGCGTGGTTGGGTTTGTCTGCCTGTACGTATGGGGGTTCGGCGGCGACCGGGCGGAGGTCATGCGGATGGGTGAGGCCTGCGGCCTCGCGTTTCAACTGACCAACATCCTGCGAGACGTTGCAGAGGATGGCGCCCGCGGGAACATCTACCTGCCGCAGGAGGATCTCCGGCGCTTCGGCGTGACCGACGCGATGCTGCTGAACGCAAGCGCCGGCGATAAGGCTGTAAGAGAGTTGCTGCGATTTGAGGCCGAGCGCGCAGAGGACTGGTACCGGGCGGCGGAGCCGCTGGCCGCCTGCATCTCGACACCGAGCCGGCCGACCTTTGAGATCATGTTCGACATCTACCACGCCATTCTCACCGAGATAAAGCGCCTGGATTACGACGTGTTTTCAGACCGCATTACGGTGAGTACCCCCAGGAAGGTGATGGCTGTGGCGCGCGCGGTCGCGCGCACGCGGTTCAGCGCATTGCGGAGGCGCCGGTAGTGGGCGCCACCGGATCTGCCGCGGTTGCCGGCGGTGGAGTGGCAGGCATGGCCTGCGCAGTGGCGCTGTCGCAACTAGGCTACCAGGTTACACTCATCGAAAAGCGCCCCATGCTGGGCGGTCGCGCCAGTTCGTTTATCGATGCCGAAACCGGCGAGGTGATGGATGTATGCCAGCACGGAACGATGCGCTGCTGCACGAATCTGCAGTGGCTGCTGGCCGCGCTGGGCGTGGAGGATCAGATTCGGTGGCTGAGCGCATTGGAATTTGCCGATAGCTCCGGCCATCGCTTTCCTTTGCGCGCCGGTATCCTTCCCGCGCCGCTGCACATGGCGGCTTCCTTCGCCAGGTTTGGCGCGCTGCAGCTGGCGGACAAGCTGGCCATTGCGCGCGGCATGCTGCGCATCCTCCGCACCGGCGAGGAGGCTGACCGCGATGATCGCTCCATGGAGGCGTGGCTGCGCGAGACACGGCAAACCCCACGCGCCGTCAGCCGGTTCTGGCAGCCTGTGCTGGTTTCGGCGTGCAATGACTCGCCGGCCTGCATCAGCCAGGCCGTGGGCCTAAAGGTGTTTCGATACGGGTTCCTACGCAACCGTTCCGGGTGGCAGTTTGGCCTGCCTGGCGTGCCGTTGGGCACCCTGTTCACCGGTCCCGCGGAGCGCGTGGTGGCTGCCGCCGGCGGTGTTGTAAGGCTTCGAACGCATATCGCGCAGTTTGAAATAGATCGATCTTCCGATGGCGCAGCCATCACTGGATATCAGCTGCAGAGCGGTGAAACCGTGCGCGCCAGTCACTACATATCGGCTCTTCCCTTTGATGCGCTGGCGCGTATGGCGCCGGAGGCCCTTGGCCCTGGCGGGCTGGAGTTTGCGCCAATTGCGGGTGTACATCTCTGGTTCGAGGGGCGCATTGAAGCGCCGCACGCACTGGCGCTGCTGGATTGTGATGCAGACTGGGTGTTTAACAAGACGGCCAACTTTGCGATGGCCGAGAACGGCGAAACGTGGCTGCACGTGGTCAAGAGCAGCGCCGGTGAATGGTGCGCTAGTGAGCGCGAGGCCGTTCGCGATCGAGCGCTGGAGGGATTGTATGGCGCCCTACCCCGCGCACGCGAACATCGTTTGCTTCGATGGAAGGTTCTTAAAGAGCGAAAGGCCACATTTCGGCCTGGACCCGGGGTTGCCGCGCTGCGTCCTGGCCCTGAATCCAGCCTGAACGGGCTTGTACTGGCGGGCGAATGGACCAACACGGGCTGGCCATCCACGATGGAAAGCGCGGCACGAAGTGGCTTACGGGCAGCGGAAGCCATAGCGGCTCGAGATGGCATGCCCACCGCCCTTGTACAGCCTGACCTGTCGCCATCCACGCTGGTGCGTTGGCTGTCGGCCTGCTAGTGCCATAACTTGGGAAGCGGAGAAGCTATGCGGATTAGTCGGCGGTTTGAGGAGCTGCAGGCTGCCAACCAGGCAGCTCTGGTCTGTTTCGTTACAGCCGGTGATCCCGAACCTGGCGTACTGCCCGACCTTATATCGGCCATTGCAAGCGGCGGCGCGGATGCGATTGAGGTTGGCATTCCGTTTAGCGATCCACTGGCGGATGGTCCAAGTATTCAGGCATCCTCGCAGCGCGCACTGGCGGCCGGCATGAATTCGCGCCTCGCAATGGCAGAGATTGCAGAAGCCCGTCGGAGGCTGCCTGATCTACCGATTGTGGTGATGACATATTTCAATCCCGTTCTGCGATTTGGTATGGAGGCGTGGGCAGCCGCGGCGGCAAGTGCCGGCGTAGACGGTCATATCGTCACCGATCTCTCGCCGGAGGAGTCGGCGGAGTGGCGCGCCGTTTCGGCGCGTCACGGTCTGGATACGATCTTTTTAGTGGCGCCAACCAGCACCGACGAGCGGGCGGCAATTGTAGCGGAGCTTTGCACCGGCTTCGTTTACGGCGTTTCAAGGACGGGCGTCACCGGCGCTCGGCAAAAGCTGTCGGACGAAGTGGGGCCGATGGTGGCGCGTATGCGCCGGTTTACCCAACTGCCGGTATGCGTGGGCTTCGGAGTTTCCAGCGCAGACCAGGCCGGGCAAGTGGCCGCTATGGCCGACGGTGTGGTGGTGGGCAGCGCGCTTGTAGATTTGATCCATCAACGGCGCGACGATGCCGGCAGAGATGAGGCCGTTAGCGCATTCGTCCGCGAGCTGAAATCGGGCTGTATCCGTTGACGGGTGAAGAGACGCTCAGCGAACCGCGCGCGTTCCGTATCCGGATCCTGGGCAGCGGTACATCCCACGGCGTGCCGATGATCGGCTGCACGTGCGCTGTCTGCACCAGTACCAACCCGAAGAATCGTCGCACGCGCCCCTCAATTGCGGTGGAATACGGGAGCAGCGTGCTGGTGGTGGATACCGGCCCGGAGTTCCGGCTGCAGGCACTGGCGGCCGGCCTTTCGCGGGTGGATGCCGTGCTGATCACCCACACACACGCCGACCACATCTTTGGTATGGACGATCTGCGCCGGTTCAACGACCTGGCCCACGCTTCGATTCCCGTGTACGGCTCCGCCTCCACCCTGGAGGATATCCGGCGCATCTTCGATTACATCTTCAAGCCAACACAGGCCGGCGGCGGCAAGCCGCGCATTACGCTGCACGAGCTTCCCAGCACTCTGGAGCTGTGCGGGTTGGAGATCACCGTGCTGGAAGTGCTGCATGGCCGCCTCCCGGTACAGGCGTTCCGGTTCGATGTGCCCAGCGGACCGTCCGCCGCGTACATCACCGACGTCAACACAATACCGGAGGCGGCAATGTCGCATTTGGGCGGTCTGGACCTGCTCATTCTGGACGCGGTGCGGTTCGAACCCCACAGCACGCACTTTGGATTGTGGCAAGCCGTGGAGGTTGCGGGACTGCTGAAGCCGGCGATGGTTCGCTTTACGCACCTTTCACACCACTTCGATCACGAAGAGGTGAACGGCCGGCTGCCGCAAGGTATGTCCCTGGCATTTGATGGTGAGGTTTTGACGCTCTAGGCGCATCCGGTCGTTTGCCGCGCTCCGCCAGCCGGCGGTCGCTCCGGTAAAAGCATTGAGGCGGAAGCATCTCGCTTCCGCCTCAATGGAGTGCCTCTTATCCCGACCGGCAGCTCGGCGGTTCTTCCCGTTTCAGGCCGGAACAGGCTGCGACTTTGCCACGGGTCCGGCTGCCACAGCGCGCCGCTTCCGCGTCCGCGGGCGAATACCGGCCTCCATGATCCGCCGCAGCATCACCCGGCCGCGGTGGATGCGGGAGCGCACGGTGCCCACGGCGCACTTCATCCTCTGCGCGATCTCGTCATACGACTTCTCTTCAACGTCGCAGAGGAGTACGGCGTCACGGTACTCCGCCGGCAAAGCTGCCAGAGCCGATTGCAGCTTGTCGTCCATCATGGCGCCAACCACGATATCTTCCGGGTTGCTGTTTGGGTCGGCAAATTCATGCTGGAACACGTTACCCTCTTCATCCGTTCCTGCAGGAGCGTCCAGAGAGTGCATCGGAACGCGCTTCTGCCGGCGGCGCATATCGATGACACGGTTAGTGATGATGCGGAACAGCCAGCCTTCGAACGACCGGGTTTGATCGTACGACGCGAAGTTGACCAGAGCGCGCACATACGCATCCTGGGTCACATCCTCGGCATCTGCCGCGTTTCCTGTGAGCTTGTAGGCCAGATTGTAAGCACGCTTGTGGCTGCGCTCGTACAGCGAGGAAAAGTCGGCTACTTCCTGCGTTGGTGTTAATGCGGTCATGTTCCACCTCCTTGTTAATCCGACTACATTGTTGCAGTTATGTTCCATGTGCGCCCTAAGCAAACCAACGGTTTATTCACCGTGGAAATCCATGATGGCCGGCTGCCTGCATCAACTCACAACCGCGATATTGAGCGTGCGTGTGTGATAAAATGGAGGCGTCTGAACCGGACAGGCGCAGCGCGCCAGAGGGGGTTTATGGAGGACTCGAACACGGAGACGGATGAAACGTCACCGCCGGCCAGTGAGGTTTTCGACATAACCATCGTTGGCGGCGGACCGGTTGGGTTGTTCGGCGCATTTTACGCGGGCATGCGCCAGATGAAGACGAAGATACTGGAGAGCCTGCCGGAACTGGGCGGGCAGCTCGCGGCCCTCTACCCGGAGAAGTACATTTTTGATATGCCGGGCTTTCCACGGGTTCTGGCTCAAGACCTCGCCGTGGAAATGGCGAAACAAGGGACCCGCTTCGCGCCAAAGGTCTGCTGCAGCGAGAAGGTTCTGCAGCTTCAGCGGCAGCCCGAGGACGAGACGTGGCGGCTGATCACCAACCGTGCGGAGCATGTAACCAGGACAGTGGTACTCACTCTGGGCGGCGGTGCATTTGCTCCTAAACGACTGGATACTCCCGGCGTCACCGAGCTGGAGGGCCGTGGTGTCTACTACTTCGTGCGTGACATCGCCCAGTTTGCCGGCAAACGGCTTTTGATCGTTGGCGGCGGCGATTCGGCGCTGGATTGGGCCATGCACCTCGAGCCGGTAGCCAAATCGATCAGCCTGATCCATCGGCGCGACGTGTTCCGTGCGCACGAGGAGAGCGTCGACTGGCTATTAAATCGCTCACGCGTGGACGTGCGCCTCTGGCATGAGCTGCGGAGGGTGGAGGGTAACGGGCATCTTGAGCGCGCCGTTGTGATGCATAACCAGACGCGTGAAGAGGCCGTGCTGGAGGTTGATGGCGTACTGCTCCACATCGGATTCTCGATGGATATTGGGCCCGCCCGCGATTGGGGCGTGGAGATGGAGGGCTCGTCAATACTGGTCAACCATATGATGGAGACGAATCTGCCGGGTGTGTATGCCGCCGGCGACGTGGCCCAGTTTGAGGGCAAGATCAAGCTCATCGCCACGGGCGTAGGCGAGGTTTGCACCGCCGTAAACTACGCCAAGCACCGCATCGATCCGCACTCGAAGGTGTTTCCGGGCCACAGTACCAACATGGATCTATAACGGCTGGGAAACAGCGGAAGGAAAACCGGCTTCTGCCGTGGAACTGGTACGAAACCGCCGAACTGCGATTCTCAGGCGCAGTTTTCGGGCTGCCGAGCCGATCGGCGTGTTTGAGGGAGACCGGCGTCAACTCGGAACAGAGCAGCCAGCCGCTCTTTGCACCGAGATGCCCAGGAGGGGGAGTTTCGAGCATGCTATTTGAATCGTTACGTTGGACGAACCGCCGATTATCCGGCAGTTGTGCGCCAGCCCTGCTCATCATCGGCGCCGCGATGGTGATGTGCGCGCTGGTGCCCAGGGTCGCGGTCGCGCAGAACAAGGCGCACGTGACGCTGTACCACAACGACTTCGGTCGTACCGGCGCGAATCAAAACGAGTCCACGCTCACCCTTGCGAATGTGAACCCAACCGACTTCGGCAAGCTGTTTCAGCACAACGTAGACGGTCAGATTTACGCCCAGCCGCTCTATGTGCCGCACGTGGCGATCACCAATCCGCAAACCGGCGCGGTGGTTTATCACAACGTGGTCTATGTCGCCACCGAGCACGACAGCGTTTACGCATTTGACGCCGACAACAATATCGGCGATAACGCGGGCCCCCTTTGGGAGGCGAACTTTGACTTTCCTCAGATCGGCATCACCCCCATGCCGTCCGACGACGTCAACAGCGACGACATCTACCCAGAAATTGGAATAACCGGCACGCCGGTGATCAGCCTGAGCGGACACACACTGTACGTGGTTGCCACCACGCTGGAGCCGGACGGTGCACACCAGCACCTCCATGCTCTGGACCTTGGCACCGGATACGAGCAGTCGAACAGCCCGGTGGATATCTCAGCCAGTGTTCCTGGTGTGGGTGACGGCACCGACGGCAATGGCAATGTTCCGTTCGATCCGCTCTGGGAGAATCAGAGAGCCGCGCTGCAATTGTGGGGCAATACGCTCTACATAGCCTGGGGCTCACACGGCGACAATATCCCATACCACGGCTGGGTGCTTGCCTATGACGCCACCACACTGCAGCTGACGGGAGCCTGGAACTCATCGCCAAACGGCGTCACCACCATCAATCCCGATGGCAGTACAGGACCGCCGGCCGGTGGCGGCATATGGATGGGCGGCGGCGGCATCACTCTGGATAAGAACGGAAACCTGTTCCTTGCTACCGGCAACGGTATTTTCGATGCCGATCCTACCTTCTTCTCCGGAGGGACCGAATACGGGGACAGTGTGCTGAAACTCAACTTCAACACCGAGACCGGCTTCAACGTGGCCGACTACTTCACGCCGTACAACCAGGACGTGCTGAATAGCGCGGATCTGGATCTTGGCAGCGCGGCGCCGATGCTCCTTCCCGATCAGCCCGGCGCTCATCCCCACGAACTCATACAGGTGGGTAAAGAAGGCACCATCTACGTAATCAATCGTGACAACATGGGTGGCTTCAACCTGGGCAGCGACAGTCAGATTGTCCAGGAACTGCCCGGCGCCGTCGGCGGCGTCTGGGGCATGCCCGCTTACTGGAACAATATGGTGTACTTCGGCGGCGTGGGAGACTCCATCCAGCAATTCCAGCTGAAGAACGGTCTGCTCTCCGCGACGCCGACGGCGTCGACCGGTGACGTCTACGACTATCCCGGCGCCACACCCAGCATTTCATCCAACGGCGTGGCCAACGGGATCCTGTGGGCCATACAGCCGGTCTATCCCAACGACGGAACTGCGCCGGCAGCGGTGCTCAAGGCGTACAACGCTACAAACCTCAACCAGCTCTTCTCGAGTACCGCGCTTGGACCGGTGGACGGGGCTGGAACGTATGTCAAGTTCGCCGTCCCGACCATCGCCAACGGCAAGGTGTACGTAGGCGCTCAGAACCGGCTCACCATCTACGGGCTGCGCCCTGCCCCGCCACAGCAGCAGGTAGACCACTTTACGGTAACGGGCCCTGTATACGTACCCGCGTACTTCAACGAACCACTGCTGGCCAGCAACATCTATGAGCCGTTCAGCATCACAGCCGTGGGATCCGACGGAAACCCCGAGGTATTCACGGGACGCGTCTACTGTGCGGCACGCGAATCCAATGGATCGCTCTTCCCGCTCGGCACCGTAACGTTCAACAACCAGACCAACGTCATACGCTGGTTCCTGATGAGTAACTTCGGCAATATCGATGGCGAGGGCTTTTTCGAGTTTGTGGCCACCGACGGTCATGGGCACGATGCTACGGCGCCTTACGAGCCGATACCCGGCTTCTGCCCGTTCATCGTGTTTCCCACGCAACTCATCGGTCCCGACCACTTCCAGGTTCGGGCGCCGGTCAACGTTCGCGAAGGCCAGACCACGCTGATCACGATCACGTGCCTGGATGGCGCCAATCAGGTCGCCGATGCCACGTTCCCCGGCAGCTGCCTCGGGCCTCCCGGAGTGTGGGTGTACGATACGCTACCGGACGGCACCTCGGTGGGCAATGGCAGCGGTATGTTTGCCTATGAGGGCCAGTATGGCGCGCCATTCATACCCGCAAACAACTGCGTTATCGATTGGGAAGATGCACTCGGCAATCCGATCCACCGTCTCACGGTACCGGTAACGTTCACCGATCCCGGCAAGCATGTTCTGGTTGTCCTTGCACCAGGCGCCATCACGGGTACGACGGTGGTCAACGTAACACCGTAACCCGGCGCAGACCGATCGCACACTGCGGCCCGCACCGGTACTCTCCGGTGCGGGCCGTTCTGCTTTGTCGACTCCAACCGTGCCCGGCTCTGAACCTTCCGCTAGCGGTTGCGTCTCTACTGGCGAGGAGGAAACAGGCGAGCAGACAATTCCTGCACTCCTCCATCACTCCAGGTATCCGGCGCGCGGCATGCGCGCCACTCAACTCCATATCGCTCGTAAAACAAGGAAGAGAACATGAATCGCATGACCATTTTGGCTGTACTCTGCGTCGGACTGGCTCAGCCGCTGCTCTTGCCGGCAGGCGCGCAAATACCGGCGGTCCAGCGTCCCATCCGATCCACATTGCATGGACGGCTGGCCGGCGCGGGCCTACACAAGAGGCTCCACGCCATCCCGTGGTCACAAACGCTCGGGGCTCCAAAGCTGGAGGCTGGAAAGCAGGTCGGCTATTTCATCTGGCACGATGCAAAAGGCGTCTATCTGGCCACGACCAATGAGGTTGACAAAGGCCAGGTCTTTCGTGGCGCCGTTCGGGTTCGCCCGGGCAGTATCGCGAATGTCGCTGGTGTGAAGCTGGAAAAGCAGGACCGCTTCAAGCAGACCAAACCCAACGTGGTGCAGTTCCGCTTCGTCACACATGAAGGAGTGGACGGCATCACGTTTCAGGTGAGCGACATGTCGCGCTTCATAGCGTTTCGCCTGAACCTTGCCTCGCACGTAACGGCAAAGGTCTTTCTCGGCGCGAAAATGACCGAAGCCCAAAACTCCGGGCGGCCCGGTGTCTACCTGTTCAACCTGGCAAAGTAAGCCGGACAGCACGCTGGTCTGCAGGCAGAAAGCGGCGGGAGCGCAGGCTTCCGCCGCTTTCTGCGTGCGGCGATGGTGAAATCCTGCAACTTCCGCGCCGCGCCCGGCTCTAACCGCTAAGGCGGATTTGATCCGCCACGGCGCAACGCCATTTTCGCCACGCTCACCAGGAGAGACTTGCATGAGCAGACTGCAACAATGTGTCCGGTTCGGAGCGATCGCTGCGGCGATTATCTTCCCGGCGCTTGCCGGCGCGCAGGCAGGCAGCGCTACCCCCCAAAAAGGCAAAAGCCCGCTTCTGAATAAAGCCGGGCACAAGAAACTCGCCCATTTGAAGTGGTCCTCCACCGATGGCAAGCCGAAGATCAACCCCGGCAAGCAGGTCGGCTACTTTATCTGGCACGAGGGCAACACAGTGTCGATCGTGGTCACCGACAAAGCGCTAAAGGGACAGTACTTTGTAGGTCGCGTTCGCCTGAACAATGGCGTGATCACCAATCCGATCGGCTTGAAGGGCGAGGACGACAAGCGCGTCCAGGTGCTGGATACCAGCAACATCCGGTTTCGGTTCAAAACCAAGCACGCCGAGGATGGCGTCACATTCAATATTGCGCCTGGCGCAACGCAACTTTATGTCAACCTGGACTGGCTGGGACACCCCACGTACCATGTGTATCTGGGAAAGAGCAAGACGGAACCACCCAGCGAGCGGCACAAGGGCTGGCTGGCGTTTGACATCGCCCGATAGCGCCCGGCGCGTCGATAGGCTTGAGACGGCCCCGGTGCAGAAACGCTCTGGGGCCGTTGCTGCGTTTGTGCGGCAACCGACCACTTTGGTGGACGCCCGTCTGCACCGGTAACGCACTGCATCGGGACGTATTGACGGCGGCCGCCGACCACCCACTCGCGCCTCCCCAGCCGCGACTGTGATTTCGTGCGAAGCTGCACTTCGGCCGAAATTCACTTGACAATATGACACTAAACTTGTATCATACGCGTATATTCATGTGTGACTGCATGTTCGATATCAAGCGATGAGCATATGGGAGGCGGAGGAACATCAAAATGGGTAAGGCAGTTGGCATCGACCTCGGCACTACCAACTCGGTGGTGGCCATTATGGAGGGCGGCGAGCCGGAAGTGATATTGAACACTGAAGGCAGCCGAATCACTCCATCGGTTGTGGGCTTTAACAAATCGGGTGAGCGGCTGGTAGGCGCCAGCGCCAAGAGGCAGGCGATCATCCATCCGGACCGGACCATCATCTCCATCAAGCGCAAAATGGGCACCGGCGAAAAGGTCTCCATCGACGGCAAACCATACAGCCCGGAGGAGATATCGGCAATGGTGCTGCAGAAGCTGAAGGCCGACGCCGAAGCCCAGCTCGGGCAGCCGATAACCGATGCGGTGATCACGGTGCCTGCGTACTTCGACGACGCACAGCGCACCGCTACCAAGAACGCCGGCGAGATCGCCGGGCTTAAAGTACTGCGGATCATCAACGAACCGACCGCGGCCGCGCTTGCCTATGGCCTGGACAAGCAGAAGGAGGAGACCGTCCTGGTATTCGACCTCGGGGGCGGTACCTTCGACGTTACGCTGCTGGAGATTGGCAAAACGGAAGACGGCGGAAGCGTACTGGAGGTTCTGGCCACCAACGGGGATACGCACCTGGGCGGTGACGACTGGGATCAGCGCATTGTGGAGTACGTTTGCGATGAGTTTCAGAAGCAGAATGCCGTGGACCTCCGGAAGGACAAGCAGGCACTCCAGCGGGTTCGCGAGGCGGCCGAAAAGGCGAAGGTGGAACTCTCCAGCGTAACCACGGCCAACCTCAACCTGCCGTTCATCACGCTCACGCCGGACGGCCCGCTCCATCTGGACGTCAACCTCTCGCGCGCCAAGTTCGAGGAGCTGACAAAAGACCTGGTCGACAGGTGCCGCAAGCCGTTTGAGCAGGTACTGACGGACGGAGCGAAACCGGCCAGCAAGATCGACGAGATCGTTCTGGTTGGCGGCTCAACCCGGATGCCGATGATCCAGGAACTGGTGCGCGTACTTGGCGGCGGCAAGGAGCCAAACCGCACGGTGAACCCGGACGAGGTCGTGGCGATCGGGGCAGCTATTCAAGCCGGCGTACTGAGCCAGGAACCCGGCTCGGGCCAGAACATCCTGCTTCTCGACGTGACACCGCTCTCGCTGGGCATCGAGACGCTGGGCGGCGTGATGACTCGCCTCATCGAGCGAAACACCACCATTCCCACCAAAAAGAGCGATGTGTTCAGCACCGCGGAATCGGGCCAGCAGAGCGTACACGTCAAGGTCTATCAAGGCGAGCGCGAGATGGCCAGCGCCAACAAGATGCTCGGCGATTTTCAGTTGACGGGCATTCCACCGGCGCCGCGCGGTGTGCCTCAGATCGAGGTGACGTTCGACATCGATGCAAACGGCATCGTGAGTGTGTCGGCCAAAGATCGCGCCACCGGCCGGGAGCAGAAGATCACCATAACGGGATCCAGCAACCTGAAAAAGGATGAGGTGGAGCGTATGGTGAAGGACGCAGCCGCGCACGCAGAGGAGGATCGCAGCCAGCGGGAGCGTGCCGAAGTGCGCAACAAAGCCGAGGCGCTGATGTATACCTCGGAGGAGCAGTTGAAGCAGGTCGGCGCCGAAGCGCCAGCCGACGTGAAGCAGCCGGTGGAGAGCGCCATAGCGGATCTCCGTACCGCACTCAATTCCAATGATACGGCCACCGGCGAGCTGACGCAGCTGACCGAAACGCTGGAGCAAGCGGTGTACAAGCTCTCCGAGATTGCCTACCAGAAGGCCTCGGCAGAGGCACCGGACACGCCTGCAGGTGGTGGTGCTCCCGATGAGAGCGAAGTACCGCATCCCACAGCGGGTGAAGAGGAGCCGGTACTGGATACGGAGTTCACCCAGACGGGTGACCACTAAACACGAATGGCGCCGGTGCGGGCGAGCGCGGCCGCACCGGCGCTGGAAGTAGAGCGATACAAGTCTGCCCGGGCCTTCTGTGTGAGTGTGAGCTCGGGCGTGCCGCGGCCGGCGGCCAATCGGTTCGGTGGTGGCGAGGAGACTCGTTGGCGCCTGCCCCGTCGACGGCCGAAACCATAACGCAAAGGTGACCCGGCAGCGATGAAGGATCCGTACGAGGTGATGGGTGTTGCGAAGAACGCGACGGATGAAGAGATCCGGCGCGCGCACCTGCGCCTTGCCCGAAAACACCATCCGGATCTGAACCCGGGAGACAAACGCGCCGAAGATCGGTTCAAGGAGATACAGGAAGCCTACGACATCCTCTCAGACCCCGAGACGCGGCGTAAGTACGATACCTTTGGCCAATACTATCAAACCGCCGGCGAGGCGGCTCCGCCGCCGGCTGGTGAGCCGCGGCGAGGCCAGCCATTTCCCGATATCAACGCCCACGGGTTGAATCTCGACGAACTGCTCGAGCGCATGTTTGGCGGCTCTCGCGGCAACCGTGCGCAGCAGGCGACATCCGAATCGCCCCAACCTGCGCAGGAACACACGCTGGAGATCAGCCTGGAAGAGGCATGGCGCGGCACGGCCCGCCGCATCACGCTGGCACTGCAGGATGTGTGCCCGGATTGCGGCGGCAGCGGCGTGCGCCGCACCGCGCGCGGCGCCGTTGACCTGGGAGGGCCGCCCTGCCCGCGCTGCAACGGTGCCGGACAGATCGGTTCCTCACGCGAAGGCGAGGTCAAGATCCCGCCTGGAGCCTGGGACGGCTTGCGCCTCAAGCTGGCCGGTCAGGGCGCAGCCAGCGCCACGGGCCAGCGAAGCGATGTCGTGATACGGCTGAGGATCCGGCCACACCCAGCGTTCGAGCGCGACGGCCAGGACCTGATCTTCGATGGACTGACTCCATACACCGTAGCCGTACTCGGTGGTGAAATCAGCGTTACCATGCTCGACGGAAGAAAACGCAGTCTGGTCGTTCCGCCCGGCGTGCAGAGCGGCCAGCGGCTGCGAATAGCCGGCCAGGGAATGCCGGCGCTGCAAGACCGGCCGCAGGGCGATGCATATGCCAGGATCCGGATACTGGTTCCCAAAACGGTAACCGGACGAGAACGCGAATTGCTGCAGGAGTTGGCCGAGCTGCGGAGAGATACGGTCCGTTCGGAACGCGGCGGGCCGAACTGAGAGGTGCGCAATGCCGATGGATGAAAGAACCGACGGCGTGTACATGATCGGCGTTGTTGCCGAGCTGACGCAGATGCACGCGCAAACCATCCGACTATACGAAAGGCTGGGCCTTGTGGCGCCCATGCGCCGCAGCAAGAACCGGCTCTACTCGGAAGCCGATGTGGAACGGCTTCGCCAAATCCGGCGGTTGACTCAGGACATGGGTGTGAACCTGGCCGGAGTGGAGGTGATTCTCGACCTGCTCGCCAAGCTGGAACGCACCCAGAATGAATGCCATGAGCTGCGCCAGCAGGGTGAGGCCTTGAAGGAGCAGTTTCGCGCTGTCCTGGAGCAGCTTGGCCGCGGCTATCCTTGACTGAACAGCCCTCCGCCATTGCCCGCCGGGAGGCAGGTGCGGAGGAGGATCGCATCCGTGCCACCCAACCAGTTGATACGCCAAATCACGCGTGGGCCACTGATCACGCCTGTGCCCAAACGCGGGCGGCGCTAGTTAACCAGCCGGTAACCGGAATGCAAGCCGGCGCGTCTAATGGTTTGACCGGGAGCGCCTGACGCGCCGCGGTGCGGGAGAAACCGGCGGTGAAGCCGACCAGTGGAGCAGCCTTGAGCGTTATGGCGGCAAGGTGGAATACAGCCTCGACACCAGGCGCCAACGCAGCGGGCAGTGATGATGCCGCACTTGTCCAGCGGTACCTTGCAGGTGACGGAGCGGCATTCGACCTGCTCGTCGATCGGTACCGCGCGTTCGTCTATCGTGTTGTATTGGGCGTGCTGCCGAATATCGAAGAGGCTCGCGATATCACGCAGGAGGTATTCATACAGGCCTTCCGCGGGATTCGCCGTTTCCGGCACGACTCGCAGTTTGCCACCTGGCTGTATCGCATTGCGGTCAACCGGGCGTTGGATGCCGCGCGGGCCGCAAGCCGTCGGTCGCGACTGAGCAGTCCGGAGTTACTTTCCGAGCGGAGTACGTCCACAGCGGAGATGCGACCCGAGGATGCGGTTGCAGAGGCTGATGAAGCCGCGCAGGTTCGAGCGGCGTTGGCGCTGTGTAAGCCGCAGCACCGTTCCGTGCTGGCGCTGAAATACCTGGAGGACCTCACGATTGAAGAGATGGTCCCGCTGCTGGCGTGCAGCGAAACGGCAGTCAAGGTTCGGCTTCACCGCGCACGCAAAGCCTTCCGGACAGCGTGGTCGCAGCTGCACAACGGATGCCCATCGCCGGCGGAGGAGTTGTAGATGCGCGCTGTCAGTTGGCCGCTCCCGTTTGTATGCCGGCGAACGCGCCGGGCTCTGGAAGCCCAAATGGACGGGCAGTTGCCGGCAGCTCGAGCCGCCGCGATGCACGCCCATACCGCGCAGTGCGCGGCCTGCCGCGCGTTTCAAAACGAGATCACCCAGGCCGACCAGGCGCTCACCCGGTATGGCGCAGCGCTCCGGGCCGTGCCCGACTTCGCCATCGCGGCTGCTCCAGCGGCGCACCGCCAGCCACACGTCAGCAGGTTGCTGCCGGTAGCGTTCGCACTGGGCGCTTGCGCGCTGGCGATCGTTCTCGTGCCGTCAGCGCGTCGTGGGCCGGTGGCGCCGATGCCGACAACTGGGCCCAACCGGATCGCCCAGGCAGCCATCGCACCAACGCCAACAAGCACACCACTGATCGGTTTGCATACCCTGGCGGCTCACGCCCGACCGCGCCGTCAACAACTTGCGCGACGTCGGATGCCAACGCTTCGCCCGGCCGTCACGATGATCGCGATGTCGAAAACACGGTCAACGGTCCCATTTCATCATGGTTGGTGGCACAAGCCGGCGCCATCACCAAAAATCGCGGCAAAGCTGCCGGTAGTGCAGCTGGCCGATGCGCAAGCCGCCCAACCCGATGATGTGCGGATTACCATCACCGACGATGTGCGAGGCTTTACCAGCACCGCGCGCCTCAGCGGGGGATCCGGTTCATCGCAGTTGCTGGTATTACAGGCGGATGCTCCCGTCTCCGGCGCCCAGTAGCAGGAACTCGCTATGACTCTTGAAAACAGATACCGCATGCTCAGTGCGCTGGCGGCAGCGCTTATCGTGATGCCTGGCGCGGCTGTAGCGGCTGTGGACAACACCTCCGGTACGCCAACGACGCAACGCGCGCCGAGCGTGCTCGAGATATCGAGCTCGGGCTCGCTGTACTCGGTCCATGCCGAACATGCCGTTATAGCTACTGTAATTAGTCAGTTGTTCGGTCTGGCGCACCAACAGTTTGTATTGGGTCCGCACGTCGGCGGCGATGTCACGCTGCGGTTGGTGAAGCAGCCCTTGCTTACCGTACTTAACGCCATCTGTTCGGCCGCAATGCTCAAGTATCAGGAGACAGGTACCGGCACCGCGAGGCGGATCACCATCCTGGTGGACGAAAGCGCGGTGCACGCATTTGCCGTATCGATGGCTCGCATATCGGCGGATCGCCAATCTCAGTTGACTGCGCTCCAGCTCTCCCTGGCCGCACCTCGCATCATGGCCCCGGGCGGAGCTGCGAGCCGCGGGCTGCGTAACAGTCCGGCGCCCCTGGGAGGGTTCGGTGGTGCGTCGACCGCGCCGATAAATGGCCTGGCACAGGCAAAGGTGGTCCAGAAGGTGGCGGAACTGCCGATCAACCGGTTTGCAGGAGGACTGCCCAATCGTGAGGTCTCCATTCAGGTTCCCGCCGCCCATCCGATGCCGATGACCGATGTACTGCGTAGCCTAACCGACCAGGCAGGCGTTGGCCTGGTGCTGGATAAAACGGTACCGACCGGCGAGCGGTTTCGGTTTGTGGGCAGCATTCCGTCTCGCACGCTGGAGCAGGCGCTGAACCTGCTTGCGCCCTTGGCGCACCTGGAGTGGTATTGGACGGGCAGCGCTATCTACATTTCCACCACCCCAAACTTCGCGATCTACTACGGCAGCAGCAAGCAGCCCAAGGTGCAGTTTGGTTCGCAGCCCGCACTCGCGGCGCCGGCAAGGCCACCGAAGTAGCGCGAGGGCCGCACGTCAGGCATCGACCCGATCCGGCGGCAGGCCCATAGCCAGCGGCTCGGGCCGTTCGCACGTTGACTCCATAGAGTATCGCTGGCCGGACGACGCGGCATCGTGGAAGCCATGCATGGCTTCCAGAACGTGGTAGGCCAAGTCGCCCGATGCGCGGTGGGGCCGGCCGGAACGCAGCGCCGAGGCCATGTCGGCCACGGCCACGCCGCGGCTGTTCTCGGCGAAACCATGCGTCAGTGGAATATCCGACCACTCGGCGCTGTTCATTCGCCGCACGCGAACTGGCCCGCCAAACGTATTCGGGTCGGGCACCAGCAAGGTTCCTTCCGTGCCGTAGATCTCAATACACGGAGTGGTGCTCGACCATACGTCGAAGCTGGTTACCAGCGTTGCAACGGCGCCGGAAGAAAACTCCAGGATGCCCGCCACGTGCGTTGGAACCTCAACCTGGATACGCTCACCATAGTGTGGCTGGCTGGTGATGATTCGCTGTGGAAAGGTGATTCGCGTCGCGCCGCTCACCTGCCGTATGGGTCCCAGCAGCGTAATGAGCGCGGTGAGGTAATACGGCCCCATGTCGAACATCGGACCGCCGCCCACCTCGTAGTAAAACGCCGGATCCGGATGCCAGCTCTCGTGCCCGTGACACAAAAGAAAGGCTGTGGCGGCAATCGGCCTACCGATCCAACCGTCATCAATCAGCTTCCGGCACGTTTGCAGCCCGCCGCCGAGGAACGTGTCGGGCGCACCGCCGAGTCGCAATCCACGCTGCCGCGCGATTGCCAGCAACTCCTTGCCCTGTTCGCGAGTGAGGCTTAGCGGCTTCTCCACGTGAGAATTCTTACCTGCCTCAAGTGTCGCAAGGCACACCTCGTGGTGAGCGTCCGGCGTGGTAATGTTGATTACGATTTCGATTTCCGGGTCGGCGAGCAGTTCAGCATTGCTGCACGCCCGCGGAATGTTGTGCTTTTCCGCCTTTGCAACAGCCCGTTCGTGGATCAGATCGGCGCAGGCGCGGATGTTGAGCATGGAAAACGTTCGGCCAGCCTGAAAATAGATATCGCTGATGTTTCCGCATCCGATTACTCCCACCCCCGCCGGGCGCACACCCGCGTCCAGTTCTGCCATCGGTACCTCCGGCCGGTTTACCGATAGTTTGCCGACGCGCCGCCACGATTCCTGTACGGCCCAGGATGGCCACGCGTGAGCGGTCCACGCATCACCCGCCGGCGCGCGCTGCTGCTGGGGGCCTCGCTCGGCCTGGCCGGCTGCTCCGGTGCACGCAGACGCGGCGTGCTCGACCTTTGGTCGGCGCCTGTTGGACTGGAAGAGCGGGCGTTTATGCGGATCTGCCGCCGCTTTGAGCGCGAACACCCGGGCATCACAATCCAAAACAGCAGTGGCGTCAATGAGGAGAAGCTGGATCGCGCGATTGTCGCCGGTGCGGCGCCGGATCTGGCGTACCTGTACAACGAGCCGCCCCTTGGACCGCTGGCGGCAAACCATGCGGTGCTGCCCCTCGACGCGTACTACGAGGCAGAGCGCTTTCAGGATGAACAGTTCCTGCCCGGCGCCATCCAGCAACAGCGCTACAACGGTGTGCTGTACGCTATGCCAACTACCCGGGATTCCCGCGCCTTTTACTGGAACCCGGAGCGGTTTCATGCAGCGGGCATCAATCCGACCCGGCCGCCGACCACCACCGAGGAGTTGCTTCAGGTGGCCGGGACGCTGACACAGCGAGATGGCAGCGGCAACGTGCGCGCACTGGGGTTTACGTTACCGGACGACCCCGACCTGGTATTCGCGATGTTTGGCGGTCGCAGTTACAACGTCTCAACGCGCCGTATCACGGCCGACTCCGACGCGAACGTGCTGGCGCTCACGTGGCTTCTCCAGATTTGCGACGCGCAGGGAGGCATCGAGCAGGTTTCGCGCTGTACCGCCAGCTTCGGCAGCGACAACAGCTCCGAGAACCCGCTCGCAGCAGGCACAGCGGCTTCGCGGATTGACGGTGAGTGGGCGGCTATTGCTCTGGAGCGGTACGCACCACGTTTCCAGTACGGCGTCGGCGAAATCCCGTATCCCGGCAGCCGACCCGACCTGAAAAACCTGGGATTCTGCGATGGAGATATCATGATGATCCCTGTTGGCTCACGACAGCCGGAGCTGGCATGGACCTTTATGGCGTGGCTGCAGCGGCCGGCTCAGCAGCTGACCTACTCGATGCAGATGGACAATCTTCCGACGATTCGCGCGCTAATCAACTCACCACAGCTGGCCACAGGCTCGCCAAGCCGCCGGACGACCGCGTATATCCTTTCGCATATAGCCAGTAACGCACAGAACACCTGTGAGACTCCGCCGCTGCCGATCTCGATCCTCTACCGCAACACGCTGATCAACGCCTTCCAGCGCACTCTGTATCACGCAGTGACGCCGCTGCAGGCGCTGCGCGACGTTCAGAATCGAATGCAGATGGATATGGCGCGGTACGCGGCGTGAGTGTATACTCAACAGGTTTACCGCCGCTCTGATTGACGGCTGTCGCGAGGCTATTTGGCGCACGCGCCCGCCGGCGGTTCTGTTCCAAACGAGATGAGTACTCAACAAGACGAGGGCGTTCCTGCGCCAACCGAAGGCGGCGACTCTAACCGGCTGCGAATTACGCCCCGTGCTCTGCTGGAAGCGCCGCGTCTATCGGATCCTCAATTCCATCCCGATGGCCACCGTATTGCATTCGTGGTGTCGGAACCGGACTTCAACCAGAGTTCGTGGCTGAGCCACATCTGGATTACGGAGTGGCTGGAGGATGGCGTCGACGACGAGGAGCCACCACCAACGCCGGACGAGGAGCTGCCCGACCCACCGGATTCAACGCGACAGCTTACCTTCTCGCGGGAGGGTGAACGCAATCCGAGGTGGTCGCCCGATGGCCGGTATCTGGCGTTCATCTCTACACGGTTGGACCCGACCGAACATGAGCCGGAACACGACGAAGAGGTGGAGGATCCACACGACCAGATATGGGTATTGCCCACCGATGGCGGTGAGGCCGTTAAGATCACATCGGCTCCTGAAGGCGTTTTAGACTTTGTATGGCATCCGGATTGCTCCAGCCTGTTGTTCGTGGCGGCGCAGCCGAGGCCGCCGGCCGTTGACGCAGTGCGGCGGCACGACGAGCGCCAACGGCGCATCGACGCGGTGGTTGAACATGAAGACCGCCTTCGGCGCGAGGTTTGGCGGGTAAGCGTTGACGACAAGCGGTGCGATCGCCTTTTTACGGGCGACTTTGGTATCGAAGAGATCGACGTTTCGCCCGACGGCACGCGCATCTGCTACACCACAAACTATACCGGCGATGGCAACGACTATCACCTTATCGATGTCTGGGTGTGGGAAGCCGAAAGCGGGGAGCACCGGCGCCTGTTGGAGCGTAACGGAGCAAAATACCACCCGCGATGGTCGCCGGACGGCCGAAACATTGCGTTTACCGGGCCGTTGGATGCCAACGTAAGTTTCTCGCGGGAGTCGCTGTTTGTGGTGAGGGCGCCGAGTGTGGAGGGCGGCGAGGATCTGCGGCCTTGCCGCCTCATGACACCTGCGGGCTTTGATTGTGACGTTCTGGCATACGAGTGGTCGCTTCTGGATGCCAGCGTGGTCGTGGTGGCGGCGACAGGCGCCTCAACCGGCCTCTTCCGATTGGATCCGGACCTCCATGCACTCACTGAGGGTGACCTGTGCGAAATCGAAGGGTTTTGCGTTGATCCCGGCAGCAATGTGGTTGCGTTCGTGGCGCATTCGGCGACTGCACTCGACGAGCTCTATCTTGTATGCCCGGACGGGAGCCGACTTTGCCTTACCAGTCTCAACCGGCGATTCTCCGAGACCTATGCGCCGCCACAGATGGAGCTGCTCCATTGGCACAGCGCCGACGGCACGCCGGTTGAAGGCGTGGTGACCTGGCCCAACGACATGGCGCCCGCGCAGCGCTATCCGTTGGTACTTCAGCTGCATGGCGGTCCGAAAGGACGGTCTGCGCTCTCCATGCGCGATTACCTGATGCACGCGGTGTGGGCGGCACACGGCTATATTGTGCTGCGTCCAAATTACCGCGGTTCGGAAGGATACGGCGCTGCGTTTTGCGTGGCCAACCAGCGCGACCTTGGCGGCGGCGACTATGCCGATATTATGGCCGGCGTGTCGCACGTGCTGGAGCGCGGTGTGGTGGACGCCAACCGAATGGCGGTGATGGGCGGCTCGTACGGTGGGTACCTGACCAACTGGATAATCGGACACACCGACCGCTTTCGAGCTGCCGTCTCGCTGTTCGGTGTGTTTCACTTGATGACGGATTTCAGCAACTCGACCTATTTCCGCTGGGATTACGACTACCTGGGCGCAGCGTGGTGGGAGGACCCGGAAATCTACCGCCGGCTCTCGCCCGGAACTTACGTCGATCGGATGCAGACTCCCACGCTGATTATCCACGGCGACGAGGATGATGTAACCTCGATCAGCAATTCCAGAGAGCTGTACCGTGCTCTGCGCGAGCGCGGCATAGCGACGCAGTTTGTTCACTACCCGCGTGAGGGCCATGGACTGGGCGAGCCCAACCATCGTTTGGACGAACTGCGCCGCTGCCTGGCATGGACCGATCGCCATTTGCATGGCGGTAACGCTACGCTCTATCAGATTGGTGATCGCGTACCGAATACCGAGCTTGGACTGGAGTTACGCGTTGTGAGCGCAACGCACACCGAAGTCCCCGGCTGGCAGCCCTCAATCGGTGGTGAGGCGGCGCCCGAACTGTTGGAGGTGGCGTTCACGATATCGGCAGCGGGCCCAAGAGATGCTTCGGCAGGTTATCGGGTGCTGGCCGGCGAAATAAACCTGGCGTGTGACGATACATCGCATCGGATCGCTCCGAAGGGCATTGTTACCGATTCGCCTGGTGGCAAGCTGCTGCTGACCGGAGACGCGCTGGTGATCGAACGCTTTCCCGACGGCAAAACGGGCGCGCTGGCGGTAGCCATATCATTAGCGTTCGATCCGGAATGCAACCCCGGCGAACTGTGGCTGCACGTGCCGGAGTTTCCGCCGGTTTGGCTGGCCTGGGACGGCGTTCGGCCGGACGGATCCGGCGACAACGGGCTGCGCGGACGATAGCGACGGGGCACACAGAGCAAGAAAGCCTCCGGTCGGAATCGAACCGACGACCTGCCGCTTACAAGGCGGCTGCTCTACCGCTGAGCCACAGAGGCTGGCGCCAACGCGCACTCCATTGTAACATTCCGCGCTCAAAAACGTCAATTAGTGAGCGGTTGGCCACGGGTTGGCGTTGCATTATCGTGCTCCACGTATCGGACTTCAGGAGGACCACACAATGAGACATCGGATCGGCACATTAGCCGTGGTACTTGGGCTGGCATTGCTTGCCGGTGTGGCTGCTGCCGGGCCGGGCAAGCAGGCGAAGCACAAGCATTTGGCGCATCACAAAGGCGCTAAGTCGCACGGCCCAAAAATGGTGACTCTGAAGAACGGACTGAAGTACGTTGACCTGGTGGTGGGAAAAGGCGCGATGGCCAGCGCGCCACACGTGGTTGTAGTTCAGTATATCGGTACGCTGGCGAACGGCACCAAGTTCGACAGTTCTTACGACCACGGAACGCCATTCACCTTCGGCCTGGGCCAGCACCAGGTCATCAAGGGTTGGGACATCGGTGTGGCCGGCATGCGCGTTGGTGGCAAGCGCAAGCTCATCGTTCCACCATCGCTGGGATATGGAGCTGAGGGTACCCCGGGCGGACCGATTCCCCCAAATGCCACTCTGACATTTGTTATTCAACTGCTGAAGATTCAGCCATTGCCGAAGGCGCATGCCGGTGGTACGCACAAAACGGGAGATCGATTCAAGGCGCCGCATGGTTAGGACTGTTTGCGCTTTACGCTCGGAAGGAAACACGGCGACGGGCCTGTTGCGTACTACAATCCGTAAGGGCTTCACATCGCAGCTCCGTCCGCCGGCGTAAGGCGTGCGCCGGGCGCGGTTACTGCGGAGCCGTTTAACCCTGACCGAGGAGATTAAAAGAGAATGTCAGTAGCACAGAAGTACACGCGAGTAGCACGTTTCATTGCGCCGCCGGTGCTTATCGCGCTTGGCGCCGTTGCGGTTATGGCCCTGAGGGCCAGCCCCACGGCCGCTGCGTTGAACGATCCGCCGGTGATTCCGTCGCAGCAGGTCCTGGGTATCCAGCAGAACTTTGAGCAAGTAGCCGAGCGCCTTCGGCCATCTATCGTTTTGATCAAGAGCATTCACGTGCTTGGCGGCGGCGGGCAGCGAAGCCGCATCGTGCCCGGAGCGTGGCAGGGCCAGGGACAGAACCCATTTCAGTTCTTCTTTGGGAACCCCGGCAATGGGCAGAACCCGTTTGGCAACGGGCCGAATCCCTTCGGCAACGCGCCCGGCCAGGCGTTTCCGTTCAGCCAAAGCCCCTATCCGCAAACCGAAACGGCCAGCGGCTCGGGCGTTATCGTTCGCCCTGATGGCTACATCCTGACCAACGATCATGTAGTGGCAAACGCCAGCAGCGTTTCGGTACAGCTTCAGGACGGCCGCGTCTTTCCTGGCAAGGTGTATCGCGACTTTCAAAGCGACCTTGCCCTGGTAAAGATCAATGCAGACAATCTGCCGGCTGCAACGCTCGGCGATTCCAAGGGCGTAAAGATCGGCCAGTGGGCAATAGCCTTCGGTAACCCGTTTGGCCTCAGCGATACGATGACGGTCGGCGTCATTTCGTCGGTCCATCGCGATGCGACCATCGGCGACAATCAGTCGGCGCGCTACTACCCCAGCCTGCTTCAGACCGACGCCAGCATCAACCCCGGCAACTCCGGCGGAGCGCTGGTTGATGTGTTCGGCCGGGTTATCGGGATCAATGTGGCGATCGAGTCTCCATCCGGCGGGAACGTCGGTATCGGATTCGCAATACCGGTCAACACGGCGCGGTACGTTATGGATCAACTGATTGATCATGGCGTCGTCCAGCGTGGTTTTCTTGGGCTGACGCCGGTGGCGCTGACGCCTTCGGACAAGTCGCTGTACGGCGTACAGGCGGGTGCGCTGGTAACCTCCGTGGAAGATGGTACGCCGGCCGCGCGCGCCGGAGTGCAGGTACAGGATGTGGTCACCCAGTTCAACGGCACTCCGGTCAATTCGGAACTGGAGTTAAGGAACCTGGTCGCCCGCACCACGCCGGGCACGGACGTCAGCGTGGTGGTGGTACGGAACCACAATCCCGTTCATCTGAACGCGGTTGTCGGCAAGGCGCCGGTGCAGGCGTCGAACACCACGACGCCGTTGGCGCCCACGAATCCATCGACCCGACCAGCCGCTCTTGGCGTGCAGGTGGGCAGTGCCAGCGATCCTTCGATCCGCCAGCAGTTCAAGCTGCCTGCCGACATACAGTCGGGCGCGGTGGTGGTGTCGGTGACGTCCGGCAGCCCCGCGGAACTCGCAGGCATCCAGGCTGGTGAGGTGATAACCTCCATCAACGGTCGGGCCGTTTCCGGCGCTTCCAGCGTGCCCGCGATTACCCGGCAGTTGAGTCCCGGCTCGACGGTAAGGCTGGTGGTACGGGGCAGATTCAGCGATACCGGCCAGTGGGCCACGATGCTGGTACCTGTCCATCTCGACTGAGGTTGTGCAGCAAGCGCGCGCCGGGCATCCGCCTGGTGCGCGCTTGCTGTGTGTGGCCCTTTGGTGTTTTGCGGTGCGCCGCGATTCTCAGAGGGGCGTTTGGACCAAACCGCGAGGCGAAGGGAAGAGACTGATGGCTCAGGTTGTCGTTGAGCGCCTTCCAAATGGTACGGTACGCGTTCCTGAATGGATTTTTCTGTTTACCGACGAACAGTTCATTCAGTGGTGCACCAGGTTTAAGCTCCGCATCTCGTCGGAAGCACGGGCCGTGCCCGACGACGAACGCGCGGCGATATTCCGCTACATGGTACGCCAGGAGCTTATGGACTGACCCGGCCCACTCCGCGCTTTCAAACCGCATGCGGCCCCCGCCATTGAACAACGATGGCGGGGGCCGCAAACCGTTTGGGACCGTGGCTGGTACGAGCGCTGGCCCCGACTGCCCGCTAAGCCTTGACGGAATTGGCTCGGGCCGGCAGAAACTGTGTAGCAACTAGCGCTACAAATGCGATAGTAATTCCTACGTAGAACGGCAGCTTGTAGTTACCGTAGTGGGCCCACAACCACGCCCCGCCGGCAGGCACCGTCACCGCTGCGATGTGGTTCATTGTGGTGCCCATTGCCAGACATGGCGTCAATTCCGATGGCTCCGCGATACGGTGGAGATAGGTTGTGTATCCCACGCCGAAACCGAAGAGGATGTTATCCACAAGGTAGAGCGCGTAAAGCGCCCCGACCACCTGGAAGTGCGTGTACCCGAAGAACACGATGATCAGGGCGATGGAGTAGAACGTCAGCGGGCGACGCTCGCCAATTCGATCGGTAAGCCGGCCGATGAGCGGCGCCGTGAACGCAATGAGCAGGCTGTTGGCAAACTGAACTACCAGCATGGCCGCCAGGGGCTGCTTGTACACCATGATAAGCGCGAATGTGGCGAATATGCCAAATATCTGGCGGCGACACCCCTCCAGAAATATCAACAGGTAGTAGAGACCGTACTTTTTGCGAAGGACCAGGCGCGATCGCGGCGCGCCGTGCGCATCGGTGGAAAGACGCGAACAAAGGAGCGAAGCGACGCCAATGGAAACGCCGCCGATGACAAAGTACGGCAGATAATCATGGTGGGGCAGAAGGCGCGACAGGCTGAACGATGCGCCGAGCGCGCCCAGCGTCGCCAGATTGGAGATACCCGAAATGCGCCCGAGGTGATAGCCACCCTGCAGGCCCTTTGCCAGCGCGAGCGTAATTGCCGGCGCCACCGAGGACCAGAGGTGAAAGCCCACCGACCAGAATACCGTGACGAGGATGAGCTTGTCATACGAGGGCACGGAGCCCGAGAATCCGATTCCAATGGCCATTACGAACAGCCCGAGCGAGGCAATGCGCGTTTCCGCGAGCGCCACCAGCGTGCCCGCCATTACGGCCGCAAGAAGCCCGGGGATTTCCCGCAGCGACTCCAGGTTGCCAAGCTGCTGCGGGCCCGCGTGGAGAACATCGCGCATGAAGTTCAGAAACACGCCGGCATAGACCGCGAAACCAAAGGCAAAGGCGACGTTCAGGCCGTAGAACAGCGCCCAATCGCGTTTGTGTCGCCTGCCGGACGCGGTTTCCGCCTCTTTCGCCTCCGCATCACACAAGCTGAAGTTCCCGGACTACGGTCTCCATATCCTTGTCACCACGGCCCGAGAGGTTCACGATAACCGTGGCTCCGGCCGGCAGCCGGTCGCCCAATTCGTGGAGATATGCGAGTGCGTGCGCCGATTCCAGGGCGGGGATGATGCCCTCCAGCCGGGCAAGCGTTTGCAATGCCTGCAGCGCATCCTTGTCGGTGCACGAGCCGTAATCTACCCGGCCGCTCTCCTTGAGGAACGCGTGCTGCGGCCCAACACCGGGATAGTCCAACCCGGCGGAGATTGAGTGCGTTTCCGTCACCTGGCCGTCGGCATCCTGCAGCAGGTAGCTTAGCGATCCGTGAAGCACGCCCGGCAATCCACGACCCAGAGTGGCGCAGTGATGCGGCGTATCCACTCCTTCGCCGGCAGCTTCGACGCCGAAGAGGCGGACATTACGATCGGCCACGAAGGCCGAGAAGATGCCCATCGCGTTGGATCCACCTCCAACGCAGGCGACCACGGCGGCCGGAAGAGTGCCATCGCGCTCCAGTATCTGACTCCTGGCCTCCCGTCCGATCACGCTCTGAAAGTCGCGCACGATGGCGGGGTACGGATGCGGCCCGACGACGCTGCCGATTATGTAGTGTGTAGTCCGTACGTTGGTTACCCAGTCACGAATGGCTTCGTTGGTGGCATCTTTGAGCGTTCGCGTGCCACTGGAAACCTTGACCACCTCGGCGCCGAGAAGCCGCATGCGGGCAACATTGAGCGCCTGGCGGCGGATATCTTCCTCGCCCATATAGACGCAGCACTCCAGCCCGTAGCGAGCGCAGACGGTAGCCGTGGCCACACCATGCTGTCCGGCGCCGGTTTCCGCTATGATGCGCGGCTTGCCCATCCGCAGCGCCAGGTGGATCTGCCCGACTGTGTTGTTGATCTTGTGCGCACCGGTATGGCACAGGTCCTCGCGCTTGAGGTAGACGCGCAGTCCGGTGCTTTCCGAAATGCGTTCAGCCAGGTACAGCGGCGTAGGACGCCCAACAAAATCGCGCAGGGCGAGGTCGACGCGGGCTGTGAACGCCTCGTCGGCGCAGGCGCGCGCGTATTCTGCCTCCAACTCGTCGAGCGCAGGGATCAAGGTCTCCGGCACATACCTGCCGCCAAAGCGACCGAAGTGGCCCGGTGCGTCGACAATCCCAGTGGTTTGGCTCATGGTCTCCTGTTGGCCCGGTGAGGTCAGACGCTGCCCGCACGGCTGTGGGTGTACTTCACAACCGAGCACGGCTGCCGCGTGATCAGCCCTTCGGTGACCATCTCGTCCAGCACCGGCACGAACGCGCTGATCTTCTCGTCGCTGTCCACCAGCTCAATCACGACCGGCAGGTCCTCTGAAAGCCGCAGAATGGATGCCGTGTGGATACGGCTGTTAGCCCCGAAGCCGGCAATGCCAATCGAGACCGTTGCCCCCGCCAACCCTTCCTGACGGGCTCGCTCAAGGATCGCTTGATGAAGCGACCGTCCGTGCCAGTGATCATCCTGGCCCACATAGACGCGCAGCATCGTCGCCTCGCCTGCTATTTTCATGACATAGCCTTTCCGCGGCAGCTTCCATCTATCGCGGACGAAGCAGAGGAAACGGTATCACATCACGGATTGAGGCTGTATTCGTCAGCACCATAACCAGCCGGTCAATACCGATTCCCAGCCCCCCGGTGGGCGGCATTCCATACTCCATCGCCTCTAGGAAGTCGGTATCCATGGGATGCGCTTCCGCATTACCGGCCTCATTCTGCCGCACCTGCTCCTCGAAACGCTGACGCTGATCCACAGGGTCGTTCAGTTCACTGAAGGCGTTGCCGAGTTCCTGCGAGGCGATATAGAGCTCAAACCGGCGCGCCACCGCCGGATTCCTGGCGCTGCGTTTGGCAAGCGGCGAGGTTTCCACGGGGAAATCGACGATGAACGTTGGCTGCAGCAGGTGTGGCTGCGTATAGACCTCGTGCAGCTTTTCAATAAGTCCGCCGAGCGTCGTTTCAGCCGCCAGGTCCAGTGGCGCGCCGACGCGACGGCACGCAGCTTTCGCCTGCTCCAGGCTTGCCAACTCCTCCGGCCGTATTCCGGCAAACTCGGCGATGCCATCGTTCATGGCCAGCCGCCGCCACGGTCGCTGCGCCAGGTCGATCGCGCCATCGGCGCACGCGATCATGGGTGAGCCGTTTACCGCCGTGGCCACGGCAATGTACATCTCCTCCACCAGCTCCATGATCTCTTCCAGGTTTGCGTAGGCCTGATAGAGCTCCATCAGACTGAATTCCGGCGAATGCCGTGGTGAGACGCCCTCGTTCCGAAACACCCTGCCAATTTCGTACACGCGCTCGAAGCCGCCAATTATGAGACGCTTCAGGTAGAGCTCCAGCGAGATGCGCAGCTTCAGGTCGAGGTCCAGCGCGTTGTGGTGTGTGACAAACGGCCGCGCCAATGCCCCACCCGCCACGTTCTGAAGAACCGGCGTTTCAATTTCAATAAACTGGTGGTCATCCAGCCAGCGCCGGATGGTTGAAATGGCGACACTGCGCCGGCGAACCAGATCGCGAGCTGCCGGATTCGCCAGAAAATCGAGGTAGCGCCGGCGATACCGGTCTTCCACATCGGCCAGTGCGCCATGGACCAGGCCCTGATCGTCAACCTTTCCCGTCGGTGGCGACCGCAGCGCCTTGGCCAAAAGCGTGATTTCGGACGCTCGGATCGATATCTCGCCGGAGTTGGTCCGGAAAACCGATCCGACGGCCCCTACGATGTCACCCAGATCCATGTCGAGGAACAGCTGGTAGGCGGCATCCCCCAATTCGTCGCCGCGCACGTAGAGCTGAATTCGGCCGGATTGATCCTCAATGTTACAGAATGAGGCCTTACCCATTTTGCGGCGAGCGACAACACGCCCGGCCACGGTTACGTGGGTGCCGTCGAGGCTGCTGAATGCCACTTCGCACGCAACCTCGGCTGCCTTGTGGCTGCGATCAAAGCGCTCGATCGCAAAAGGATCGCGCCCTTTCGCGTTCAGCTCCTTTAGTTTGGCGAGGCGCGCCACATACGTTTCGGTCTCTTCAGACATAGCCGGTTGGGCGCTGGTCCGGGTCGGCGCATGCAGATCGGCGGCGCCCTTACCTTACTTTCTAATGGAATCGATCCGGTAGCGGACCACGCCCGCCGGTACGTTGGCTACAATCTCGTCACCCGGCTTGTGCCCGACCATAGAGAGGCCAATCGGCGACTCATCCGAGATCAGGTCCTCGTCGGGATTGGCCTCAACAGAGCCAACCAGCGTAAACGTCCAGTTGTCGCCATCGTCCAGATTGGTAACGGTGATCACCGAGCCGATACCTGCGACGTCCACCGGAATGTCGTCATCGTTGAGCACCTGCGCCAGCTGCAGCAGGCGCCGGATCTCCATGATCTCACTCTCAACGAGAGCCTGCTCCGTTTTGGCGGTCGCGTACTCGGTGTTTTCGGAGACATCGTCGGACAGCAAAGATTCGTGGATTCGCGTGGCAATCTCCTTGCGCTCAACACTGCGCAGAAACTCCAGCCGCTCCTCCAATCGGCGGTAAGCCTGCGGAGTTATGACCACAACACCGTCGCCAGTCATCTACCGCCTCCTCACAGCGCCACGTTTGCTGGGATCGAGCCGCGCACGCGTCACCATACAGAAAACAAAGCACTGCCTTCGTTTTCAAGGTCAGTGCCATCTCGCCAGACGAATTGTGTGAACGGGCCATTTTGGCACACGCGGTTCTGCGAAGTCAATTACCCGAGGCGCCTCGTCCAAAACCTGACCGGACTAGAACCGTTGCGTGTTAATCGAACCGGACCGACGGCCCGGACGGTTTGCTGACTTTCGCGAGGCGCTATCGCAATGCCGGCGTGCTGCCTACGACGTGCGGCAGGTTGGCTCTAGCGCGGAATCGCGCAGCGCTCTTGGGCCGTGGTCGGCGCGCTCAATGCGGCGTACATACAGCGGCACCGAGCGGCGATGATTTCTCGGCCATAACCACGGGCCTTATCGACGATGAGGTTGCAGACGGTATACCCGCCGGGGCGGTGGTAAACGTCAAGTCGGCTGACAACCCGCTTTGGCCCGGCGCGGGTGAGCCGCGGATCATAGTTCCACCACCCGAATTGTGTCAAACGACTGGCGCAAGCAGTCCACGGCGGCCAACTCGGCTGCGATCACCTGATACGGCCCAAAGTCGGAATTGCGGATAACAAGATCGACGGGAAACGGGGGCGGCGTAGCGCCCGGCGTCCGGCAATGGGCGATCTCGACTGGCAGCGCGACCGCTCGACGGCAACTTCGCCGCGCTGCGTGGACGCATTCACATTGGTGCACGATCGCCGCCCTCTCCAGCAGCCGAACGCCGGATACGCGCGCTGCGCGGCTTTCCTGCGCCGCCAGCTCAGGAAACATGATCCCGACTGCTTCGGCATCGGCTCCGCTCTGGCGAGCACCGGGAAGATACGTGTGGAACTCGACATCCGACAGAAACCATTCGCTAAGCGCCACAGCGCTCGGACCTGCGGTGGCCAGCGCGCGCAAGACGTCGATCAAGTCCCAACATGGCCGCAGCCGCCCGCAAACGCGGTCATATATCGTTACCGCGAAAGCGCGGCATCCCTCAACCCCTGCTTCGCCACTTGCCACACAGCGCTCCCCGGTCCGTCGCCGCCCATGCTGGCGCCTGCGACCGCCTGGCACGTCAGAACTCGGCGATCCGAACTATGTCGAACGCTTCGTGCAGCGCAGATAATGCCCTGCGGTCCCGTGTTACCACCTCGAACGGCTCATCTGCGCAGCAGCGAACGAGCATATCTGCCGGGAATGGCAGAATGGTATCGGGAAAAGACCAGCCCGCGCTGACATCTGTCGGGACACCAGCTTCGCCGGGGCCAGCCCGCCGCGCGCACTGGACTTCCTCGAATCGCTGAACGATGGATGCGCGCTCCAGCAGGCGGCTGCCCGGCACCGTGACGACCCGGGCTCCCTCGCCGGCGAGCTCTGGAAACAGTGTGTTAATTGCTGCGGACCCGTATGCCGCCGGTTGCGGGCCAACAAAGGACCGTACACCAACGTTTGAGACACACCACTCCCGCCCAGCTACGGCAGCCGGCTCCATTGCTGCGAGCGCCCGCAGCACCTCAACAAGATCGTGGTGGCACGTGCTCCGGTTGAAAGCGCACCGCAGGTGAACCACAACAACGATGAGGCGTTGGTGACACATGGAATTCAGGCTCCGGACCGAGGCACAGCGAGCCTCCGCATCGATAGACTCAACGGCTAGAATGCCCTTCGGGTCGCGGACGCGAACACATCGTACACTGCGTCGAATTCGCTCTCGTTCAAGCAGGCAATTGACCATGGCCCGGCCGGCGTCAGCCAGGCCGCGAAATCCGTGGGTGGCGGCTCAGTTATGCAGCCCTCGCCAAGGCGCAGCACCTGAGTTGGAAGCGCCTTCTCCTTGCTGCGGGATACTCGGTGCACGCGGCCGGTTACCCATTGCGCTACAAGCGCAGACCTCTCCAGCAGGCGCTCGCCGGTCACGACAGCTGCGCTCTCGTCGCCGTGCCCAAGTTCCGGAAACATTGCACGCATGCCGCCATCCCCGGCCCGCCCGGATGAAATGCTCTGGCCAAAAAGGCGCACCGAGAGACCGTGGACCCACCAGTCGCGCTCGACGACGAGGTCCCACCCGATCGGCGTGAGCAGCCGCAGGATATCAATGAGCGAAAAGTCATGGTCGACCGAAGCCCGCATGTGCATGGTGTACAACTTGCCTGTAAAGCACTCCCTACGGCTCATGGTTCCGGTGACTCCTTCCCTAGGATCTCCTTCGGCGAGCCACCGCGATCATTCCGCGCGTTGGGTGCCCACACCATCTCGTGGTAATGCGGAAACGTGTGGTCAGTTCGACCGCTCCGACTGTAGAAGTCCATCTGCCGCGTCACATAGCCCTCCAGGTCGTACTCGGCGGCGCTCTGGTTGCCTCGGCCCTCTTCGCCCCATCTCAACAAGGCGTACGCTGCGCCCTCGCCCTCCGGGTTGGGCCGGTACTGCGGGAACTTGCCGCCTCGCTTCGCCCGCATGGCCCGTGATGAACCTCAACCCCGCCACCGACTTGCCCGACCGAATAGTCGTGGACGCCATCGACGATGAGGTTGTAGACGGTATACCCGCCATGGCGGTGCAAAACGTCAACACGGCTGACAACCAGCTTTGGCCCGGCGCGGGTGACAATGGAAGTGCCGAGCGCCAACTCGCCCGCGTATACAAAGCCCTTGCCGGCAGCGTAGAACGGATGCTGCCGCGTGCAGAGCAGGGTTTCAACCGGTTTGCGGGAGCCTGGCGCCGTGAGCGTAACGCGAAGTAGCTGCGGTACGTTCCGGGCCGCGGTGGAGAGCACGCGGCAGTATTGGCGACGAAGACCGCATTGGAGCACACTCGGATTAACGTGGCTCCCGGCATATGCTGCACGGGTCTCATTGGTACCACAGCGCAGACTTGCCGGTTGCGGTCGACCGTCGCCAACTGCAGAGTCCCAATGGCGCCAGCGCCATGTATGGCAGAGAGTCCGTTACGGGTTGCCGGTCCGGATCAGCCGGCCGCCACGGCCGATACGAAGCCGGACACCGCGCCAGGTGATCGTCCGGCCAGCTACCGATGCCACGAAGATTGCGAACGTGACCACGTCGGCGACAGGGAGCCACCACTTGAAGCGGCGTACGCAGAGATCCTGCGTGCAGCGCCCTACAAGTTCGGCTGCGCTCAGGCGCAGCGCCAGCGTGAAAGCCACGGCCCACAAGCCGAATGGACTGGCGCCGGTGACGGCCAGAAGCGTAAGGGCCACAACCCATCCATGCGTCACAACTGAGCCGAGGTGGCCGGCCGGCCGACAAGCCCTCACGGTTCGCATCCAGCGCAACCGCCGCCCCAGCGATTCTCGCCAGCCGGGTGCGCCAAGTACGTCATCCACCATCTCCGTACTGAGCACCACGGCATGCCCGGACGACAAAACCGCCTGGGCCAGCAGATAGTCGTCAGCCAGTTCATTGCGCAGTGGCTCGAGTCCGCCGCACTCCTGAAGCAGGGCAGCGGGCAGCACGATGGTTGAACCAAAGGCAAACTTCACGCCCTCCATCCTGCGACTGACGAACGCGCCGGGAAGAAAGTCGGCGCCAATGGCGAGCGCTTCGAAGACGGCTGCGAGAGACTCCGGATGGGTGCCGCGATACGGAGCGGTGACCATGCCGATCTTCGCCCCTTTGCCCCCATTGACCACGAATGGCGCCGTGATCGCACGGAGGTAATCGGGGCCGACACGCATGTCACTGTCGGAGAGGAGAATAAATGGGTGGCTGGCGTTGGGTAGCATCGCCACAAGGTTGCACACCTTGCGGTTGAGACCATCGGGCTGCGGCAACCTGGCGTCCAGCACCTGCACATTGTGCTCGGGAAACTCGCGCCCAACCTCGCGCGCGATCTCCAGCGCCGGATCATCAACACTGGAGGATCGGATCAGAAGCTGAAATCTGTCGACGGGATAGCGCTGCCGACAAAACGAGCGGATATTGTCGGCAAGGTGCGGGTCCGCACCGGCCACGGGCTTCAGGATCGTTATGCCGGGCAGCTTGTTTTCCGGCGCAGAAGCCAACCTGGACCGGAGCCAATCGCGCGCAGCCGCAACGAGGGCCAACTGGTAACCGGCAAACGCAGCCAGACACAACGTGAGCAGCCACACCACGGCCTGGTGCACCACATGCATCAGGGAGCAGCGTGCGGACCCGCGTCGCCGAGCCCGACGATGATTACGCCGATGGTAATCACAATCGCGCCGATCCAGCGGACGGCAGTCACGTGTTCGTGCAGGTAGAGCCTGGCCAGAATGGCGCCAAGCAGGTACGAAAGCGCGGTGATGGGCAGTACAAAGCTAAGATCGGCCCAGCGCAGCGCCAGCATATACAGCGCGAAGTAGACCGCCATGAGGCACACGCCGCATATTACGCGCGGATTGGCAGCGGCGGCGCGTATGGCGGCAGCGCCGGACGCGCCTGCGGTCTGCTTCATGCCTTTGGCAAGTAGAGCCTCGCCACACGAGACCGCCAGTACGGCAACAAGCATGATCAGCAGGACCCGGGCTTTGGCCGGTGTCACGGCGCAGCCTCCTTCAATCACAATCGCGCGGGGGGACGGAACCGCAACGGCGCGTATTGTACCAGATTGGTCTCGCCTGCGTCGGTAAGGAGTGTCGCTCAGCGCGGCATCGGATATAATAGGCGTGGAAAGGAGGGCCTGGAACATGGAAAACTGGGTCACCCCTGACTTCGAAGAGGTTGGCGTCAATGCCGAGTGCACTGCGTACGCCGGCGTTAGCTGATCATCGACCCGCATAAGGCCGCTTGTTCGCAGGCGGCCTGCTGCGGCCCTAAAGCCCACCTGGAGACGATGCGCGTTCACATTTTGGGTTCGGCGGCCGGCGGCGGCGTGCCGCAATGGAACTGCGGCTGCCTGAACTGTTGTGAAGCTCGCCGCGAAGGTGGAACCGTTACGGCGCGAACTCAATCGTGCGCAGCGATAACGGGAGACGGCTCTGCCTGGTACCTGCTCAACGCATCGCCGGATGCGCCGGCACAGTTGGCGGCGTTTGCCGCCCTCCGCCCCAACGATGGCGCGGCAAGGCACAATCCCGTCGCCGGCGTACTCCTGACAAATGCCGACCTGGATCACGTCCTCGGCATAGCGCTCCTCCGCGAAGGCGAGGCCATGCCGGTGTGGGCAACGGCGGAGGTGCGCCGCGCTATGGAAAGCGGTTGGAATGCAACGGGATTGCTGGCCGCGTATGGCGGCATTCACTGGAGTATCGCCGTACCGGGAGCGGCCGAGTTCGAGCTCTGCGGCGGGCTGCGGGCCAGATGCGTTGCCTTGACGGGCAAGCCACCCCGCTATCGCGAATCGCAAGAAAAATCGGTGACCGGCAACTGCGTAGCCTGGCTCTTCACCGACATACAAACCGGACGCCGACTCCTGGTTGCGCCGGACGTCGCGTGCCTGGATCCTCAGCTGCAGGATGCTGCCGAGACCGCGGACGCGGTGCTCCTTGACGGCACGTTCTGGAGCGACGGCGAACTCCGCGAGGTCGATCCCGCGGGTCGCACCGCCCGGGATATGGGACACTGGCCAGTCGGGGGTCCGTCCGGCTCTCTCGAGTGGTTGAGATCGCACCGCGCGCCACGGCGCGGCTACCTCCACATCAACAACACCAACCCGATGCTGCGGTGCGACTCAGAACAGGCGGCGGAGGTGCGCCTTCATGGCATCACCATTGCTGAAGACGGAATGGAGTGGACGATTTGACGACGGAACCACAAGCGGGAGTCGGTAGCCTCACCGAACGGCTGCGCAAGGTTGGCGAGAGCCGGTACCACCACCTGCACCCGTTTCACCAGCAGATGAATGCCGGCATGTTGAGTCCCGAACAGATTCGGGGATGGATTGCCAACCGGTTCTATTACCAGCAGAGCATTCCTCTGAAAGACGCAGCCATCATCTCCAACTGCCCGATCCGGGAAGTGCGCCGGATGTGGCTGCACCGGATTACCGATCATGACGGTACGGCTCCCGGTGAAGGCGGCATCGAAGCCTGGCTGCGCCTTGCCGAGGCTGCCGGCATTGGGCGTGACACAGAAGAGCTGCACCAGCGCCTCCTGCCCGGCGTGCGCTTTGCCGTGGACGCTTATGTTCAGTTTGCGCGGACTGAGCCGTGGCCAATCGCGGTGGCCTCCTCGCTCACCGAGCTGTTCGCTCCAGACCTGATGGCGGAGCGGATCGCGGCCTTTGAGCGCTACTATACGTGGCTGCCGACGTGGGGCCTGGACTACTTTCGCTCGCGCGTTACACTAGCCCGCGGCGACTCCGACGAGGGTCTTCGGCTGACGCTGCAGTACTGCACCACCGCCGAGATGGAAAACGCCGCCGTCCAGGCACTGAACTTCAAGTGCGACGTACTCTGGCAGATGCTGGATGCCATGATGCTTGCATACGGACCGGTACCAGGCAGTGGCAACCCATGACCGCAGCGCTGAAACCACGATGGGCACTGGCCGTGGGCACACGCCTCCATGAGGACCGCCTGACCGGCAGGCCGGTTCTGCTGTATCCGGAGAGCGCACTCTGGCTGAATCGGTCAGCGGCCAGCATCTGCGCGCTGCTGGACGGCACTCGGACCTCCGACGACATTGCGCGTGAACTCAGCCGCACGTTCAACCGGCCCGTTGACACAATTGCCGCCGACGTGGAGGTTTGCATCAGCAGATTGCGTGACAAAGGTCTGGTGACGGTGAGGTGACACCCGCAGAGGCGCCTCGTCCGCTCGGACTGCTCGCCGAACTCACGTGGCGCTGCCCGCTGCACTGCCCCTACTGTTCGAACCCGGCGCACTATCCCGCTCCAGAACCCGAGCTCTCCACGGAAGATTGGCGGCGCGTCATGGCCGAAGCCGCGGAACTCGGTGTGCTGCATGCCCTGATTTCGGGAGGCGAGCCGCTACTGCGCGCAGATCTGGAACTCATCGTGAAGGCCGCCCGCTCCGCGGGACTCTATACCAACCTGATCACCTCCGGCATTGGCCTCTCGCAGGCACGCCTGACGGCGCTTTCAACAGCCGGCCTCGAGAGTGTGCAGATCAGCCTTCAGGCCGCGGAAGCCGGGATGGCAAACGAAATTGCTGGTGCACGTGCTCATACGGCTAAACTGGAGGCGGCGCGGCGCGTTACAGGCGCCGGCTTGCCGCTGACCATAAACACCGTCATCCATCGGTTGAATATCGAGCAGGTAGGCGCGATCATCGCTCTTGCGGAGGCGCTTGGCGCGCGCCGTCTGGAACTGGCAAGCGCGCAGTTTTATGGATGGGCGTTGTTGAATCGGGATGCCCTGCTGGCGTCACGCCGGCAGGTGGAATCGATGATGGCGTGCATCAACACCGAGCGAGACCGTCTGGGCAGCCGGATGCAGCTGCTTGTGGTGACGCCCGACTACTATGCCGGGCGCCCGAAGCCCTGTATGAACGGTTGGGGCGCCAGGTACCTCACGGTAAATCCGTACGGACGTGTGCTACCCTGCCCAACCGCCGGTCACATTGCCGGAATGGAGTTTGAATCCGTACGCGTGGCGAGCCTGCGCCGAATCTGGACCGACTCCGAAGCGTTTAATCGCTATCGCGGCACGGCGTGGATGCCCGCCCCATGTTCCGACTGTGCGATGCGTGAAATTGATTTTGGCGGCTGCCGGTGCCAGGCAGCGGCGCTGACCGGAGATGCGGCAGGCGCCGATCCCGTTTGCGAGCTCGCACCGGACCACGGGCTGGTTTTGGCGGCCGCAGCGGCGGCCGAAAGCGGAGAGTCACGTCCCGCCTGGCAGTACCGCCGCAATCCTACTGGCCGCTTTGCTGGATAAGCTTGGCTACCAGGGCTGTCCAGCCGGTTTGGTGGCTGGCGCCCAGTCCCGCGCCGGTGTCTCCGTTGTAGTACTCGTAAAACGGGATATTATCGCGCCACAGAGGGTCCTTCTGATACACCTCGTTCGCGCCGAACACGGGCCGTGTGCCGTCTGGCCGGCGCGTAAAGGTGCTGATCAAGCGCCGCGAGAGCTCAACCGATACCTCCCACAGGTTCATCAGCTTGCCGGAACCGGTTGGGAACTCGATTTGAAAGTCGGAGCCGTAGTAGTAGTCGTACTTTTGCAGCGCCTCGATGATCAGGTAGTTAAGCGGGAACCATACCGGCCCGCGCCAGTTTGAGTTGCCGCCGAACGCGGCTGTGGTCGACTCTGCGGCCTCATAGTCAATGCGATACTCGCGCCCGGCCAACGCCAAAGTATACGGATTCTCCAGGTGGTAGCGCGAAAGCGAGCGGATGCCTGTGGGGGCAAGAAACTCCGCCGGATCGAACGCTCGCGTCAGGATTCGACGCAGGCGATCCGGCGCGACCACCGTAAAGATCCTTCGCTCGCCGGCGCCGGTGCGCGTCAGCGAAGCCGCGGTAGAGCACAGGTCGGGCCGGTGCTGAATAAACCAGTCGAGCCGCCGGCGCAAATCGGGAAGCCGCTCGAGAACGTCGGGATCGAGCGTCGCGACACCCAGCAGCGGCACCAGCCCGACCATAGACCGGATTTGAAGTGGAAAGTGCGTGCCGTCGGGGAGGTGCATCACGTCGCAATAGAAGCCCAACTCCTCGTCCCACAGTTCTACGTCGTCACCATAATGGGTGCTTGACCGGGCATTCATAGCATGGCTGATGTAGAAGAAGTGCTCGAGGAACTTGATCGCTAAATCCTCATAACTGCGCTCCTCCACGGCCAGTTCAATGGCCATGGCCAACATGTTGAGGCAATACATGGCCATCCAACTGGTGCCATCGGACTGATCCAGATGGCCACCGGTCGGCAGCGGCTGGCTGCGATCGAAAATCCCGATGTTGTCGAGTCCGAGAAAGCCACCCTGAAAAACGTTGTTTCCCTCGGAATCCTTGCGGTTGACCCACCATGTGAAATTGAGGAGCAGCTTATGAAAAACGCGCTCCAAAAAGTTTCTATCGCCCTTACCTGTGGCTTTTCGATCGATCTGAAACACGCGCATCGCAGCCCAGGCATGCACCGGCGGGTTGACGTCTCCGAACGACCACTCATACGCAGGCAGTTGGCCGTTAGGATGCATGAACCACTCGCGCAGCAGTAGTATCAGTTGACCCTTGGCGAACTGCGGATCGACCAGCGAGATCGGGATACAGTGAAACGCAAGGTCCCATGCCGCATACCACGGATACTCCCACGTATCCGGCATCGTCATGACCCGGACGTTGTTGATGTGCTGCCAGCCACAGTTGCGTCCGCGCCAGCGGTCTTCCGCAGGCGCCGGCTCGGCACTATCGCCCACCAACCACTTACGCACGTTGTAGTGGTAAAACTGCTTGCACCAGAGCAGCCCAGCGAACGCCTGGCGCTGCACGCGCAGCGCGTCATCAGAGAGCCCCGCGGGGGCCAGATCCGCGTAAAACTGGTCCGCTTCGGATCGGCGGAGATTGAGAATGGTGGAGAACGGACGTCCGAATGGCACATCCGGCACTGTTCGGCATAAACGCAGTCGAACTTGCACCTCTCCCCGTCCAGGGACGTTCAAGTGCCATAACGCCGATGAGCGCGTACCCTGAAGATCGGGCGATACTGCCGAATGCACCCCATTGACGATATAGTTATTGATGCTGTCTTTTGGATACCGGGAAATGGGCTGGCCGCCGGGGAATAGCCGCTCCACGTTGGTCTCGTTATCACAAAACAGCAGCTCGGGAGTTCCTGGCTCCGTGTCGCAGATCAACCACCAGGCACCGATCTCCGCGTGCTCGGCCCGGATCGCCGGGCAGCCGGCAGCGTTGGCCGCGCTCAGCCGTGGACGGCGCGGGTCTCCCGTCCATATCCAGGTGTTTCGGAACCAGAACATGGGCGCCAGATCGAGCGTCGCAGCTTCGGGACCGCGATTGCGCACGGAGATGGAGATAAGGATGTCGTCTGGAGCGTTCTTTGCGTACTGCGCCACCACATCAAAGAAGCGGTTATCATCAAACACCCTGGTGTCAAAGAGCTCATACTCCGGTCGCGTGCGGTCACGGCGCGCGTTCTCGGCCACCAGGTCGCCGTATGGGTACTCCGCGTGCGGATACCGGTACAATGCCTCCATCCACGAGTGCGTCGGCGTGGAGTCGAGGTAGTAGTAGACCTCTTTGACATCTTCGCCGTGGTTGCCTTCAACCCCGGTAAGGCCGAACAGACGCTCCTTGATAATGGGATCACGCCCGTTCCACATCGCCAGCGCAAAGCAAAGGTGCTGAAGGTTGTCGCAAATGCCGAGCAGCCCATCTTCGTTCCAGCGGTAAGCGCGTGAGCGCGCGTGGTCGTGTGGAAAGTACTGCCAGGCTGAGCCATCGGGGCTGTAGTCCTCGCGAACCGTGCCCCAGGCCCGTTCGGCAAGGTATGGTCCCCACAAACGCCACGTATCCCAGGTGCGCCCGCAATCACCAAGGCGGTCACCTTCAGGATTCATCAGCGATTTGAGTGGCCCGTGCTCACGAGGCCTGCCGCAACTGCTCGCGCGTGTACAACTCAGGCTGGGATCGGGTTTGCACACAGTCGGCGGTGATAACGCATCGCCGCACTTCGTCATTCGACGGGATTTCGTACATCACGTCGAGCATCACTTCTTCCAGGATAGTGCGCAGCGCGCGTGCACCGGTGCTGCGAGTCATTGCCTCCCGCGCAATAGCCCGAACGGCCTCGGGCGTGAACGCCAACTCCACATTGTCCAGTTCAAATATGCGCGTGTACTGCTTCACGAGCGCGTTGCGTGGTTCCTGTAGAATCCGTACCAATGCGTCTTCGTCCAGCGCTTCAAGAGTGGCCAGCACCGGCAGCCGACCGATGAATTCAGGAATCAGTCCAAACTTGAGCAGGTCGTCCGGCATCACCTGCTGCAGCAGTTGATTGTTTCGGTCGTGCTGATCGGCGCGTCCGGACACCTGCGCCCGAATTCCCATGGCGCGTGTGTGGACGCGACGCCCAGTCAGCTCGGCCAGCCCTTCAAAGGCGCCGCCGCAGATGAACAGCACGTCGCTGGAATCAATCTGCACGTACTCTTGCTGCGGATGCTTGCGTCCGCCCTGGGGAGGTACGTTGGCTACCGTGCCCTCCAGAATCTTCAACAGGGCCTGCTGCACACCCTCGCCGCTTACGTCCCGCGTAATGCTTGGGTTATCACTTTTACGGGCGATCTTGTCGATCTCGTCGATGTAGATGATGCCCCGCTGCGCCGACTGCACCGTCTGCTCCATACTCCCACCGACATCGGCGGCCTGCAGCAGCTTGAGAAGGATGTTCTCAACATCCTCACCCACATACCCGGCCTCGGTAAGCGCGGTGGCGTCGGCCATGGCGAAGGGCACCTGAAGGATGCGCGCCAGCGTCTGCGCCAGCAGCGTTTTGCCGCAGCCGGTTGGCCCAATGAGCAGGATGTTGCTCTTCTGAAGCTCCACATCGGTGCTGACGCTGGAGATGCGCTTGTAGTGGTTGTACACGGCCACGGAAAGCGACCGCTTGGCTCGCTCCTGACCAACAACGTATTGACTGAGCGTTCGGTAGATCTCTTGCGGCCTCGGAACGCCTCCCGGTATCGGCAGCGTGGTGGTTTCGCCCGCCGGCGCATCGTTTCGGAGCAAGTCGTTGCAGCGACCCACGCATTCCAGGCAGACGCTGCCGTTTTGCCCCACGATGAGCTTTTTGACCTGCTCCCGGGTTTTGCCGCACAGGACGCAGCGGCCCTCAGTCGGTTTTGTCACAGAATGCCCCCAATGTTGCGATAGCCGGCGCGGACCAGGCCTGCCAAGGTACGTACGATACTACCGCTCACCTCGCTCCGCTATTTTGTCGATGAGCCCGTACTCCAGCGCCTCCTGCGGAGACATGAAGTAATCACGATCCATGTCGCGGCGCACGCGCTCTTGCGTTTGCCCGGAGTGGTGAGCCAGGATCTCGTTGATGGTGTCGTGCATCCGAACCATCTCCTTCAGTCGGATCTCGGCATCCTGAACGGGGCCCTCAAAGCCGCCCGAGACCGCGTGTATCATGATGCGCGAGTTGGGTAGTGCGTAACGCTTACCGGTCCGCCCACCGGTTAGCAGTACCGAAGCCATAGAGGCCGCAAGGCCGACGCAGATGGTTGCTATGTCGCACTTTACCATCTGCATCACATCGTAGATTGCCAGCCCAGCCGAGACGCTGCCGCCCGGACTGTTGATGTAGACATCGATATCGGCGTCGGCATCCTCCTTCTCAAGGAAAAGAATCTCGGCGATCACCAGGTTTGCGAGGTGGTCGCCGATCGGCTCTCCGATAAAGATAATGCGATCCTTGAGCAGGCGTGAGTAGATGTCGTACGCTCGCTCGCCACGCGCACTTTGCTCCACCACCATCGGAATCACGTTGTCCGGACGCCAGATCGATTGCATCATGTTTGGGTTATCGCTTCGTGTTGTATTGACCATATTGAACAGGCTCAGCTATCTTCAGCTTCTGTCGAAGCGGGTGCCGAATCCGCAGCGGGCTCACCACCGCTTTCGGTTTCCGCCCCCTGCCCGCCCGCGGCCTCGCCGGCCCGTTCCGTTACGGGCTCTGCATCCACAACGGTATTGTTGTTCAACAGGAACGCACGTATCCGCTCGGTCAGAATGCCCGCCGAGACCGCACCCTCCAGCCGGTTGGCCGCGGCTCGGCCCGAAAGCAGGCTGCTGGGGATCCGCTCTTGCTCAACCATCTCCGTGAGACGCTCGTCCACCTCGTCGTGGCCAACCTCGATGCCGTTCGCTTTCGCGATCTCATTGCATACCAGTACGGATCTGAGTCGCTGCTCCGCCGACGGACGCAGGCGCTGCAGAATGCCCTCCACGTCGAGGTTGTTTTGCTGCAGGTAAGCTTCCAGCGAGCTGCCGTTCTGCTGCAAGTCGCGATCCAGGTGCCGCGCAAGTGTCAACGCCTGTTCGGTGACCATGCCTTCGGGATACTGAATCTCCGAGGATTCAATGATCTGCGACAGTAAGTCGGACTCAACAGCCTGGAGCGCGGTCCGTTGATTTCGCGCAATGAGATTTGCTGAAATCGTTTCTCGCAGCGCAGCCACGGTCTCCACGCCGGCCACCTTCAGGGCGAATGCGTCGTCGACTGCTGGAAGCTCCGGCGCATTGATTCGATGCAGGGTAACGGTGACCTGACCCGATTTACCGCTGGAAGCATCCCCCTCCGTTGAATCCGGCGCCGGCACCGCGAAGGTACGGGTTTCGCCAATCGCCATACCGATGATTTCACTTAGAAACGGCTCGGACCCGGATCCCGCGTGGGCGAGCTGCCTTCGTTGCGGCTCCGGTTCACCGCCTTCCTGCGCCCACGTGGCGTCTATCACCAACGTGTCACCGGCTTCCACACTCCGCCCAGTGACATCGGCAAGGCGCGCATTCGACTCGCGCATCCGCTGAATCACTGCGTCAACATCGGCTTCGGTCACCTCAACTACCGGGCGCCGGGCTGTAAGGCCCTTGACGGGACCAAGCTTTACAATCGCGTCAAGTTCAACTACGGCTGACCATTTGTAAGGCTCGTTATCCACCATGTCGCCGGCATCCACATGCGGATCACCGTTTGGCGTGAGTTGCTTCTCGTCAAGCGCCTGCCTGCCCGTGTTTAGCAGCACAATGTCGCGCGCCCTCTCCCGGACGCGGTCACGGTCTGCAAACTGCTCGACGATGTTTCGAGGCGCCTTGCCGGGCCGGAAGCCCGGTACACGGACAGCGCGGCCGGCCTCACGCCACGCCTGCGCGAACGCGCCGGAGACCTCGGCGGCATCTACCTCAACCTCGAGCTTTACCGTACAGGGGCCGACGTTCTCAAGTTGAACCTGCATGAATTACTCTGCTAACAGCGTGGAGCCGGACTGCCGTGTTGTGCAAGTGCGGCAGTTCAACCGCCGGCTCACGGCAAACCCCGCTTCATCCGTATAAGCGGGGTCGTGATGATCGATTACCGTGTTCACCGTCGCTCTAACCGCCCGATTCTCCATCGGACGCCGGCGCATCGGACCCGGCTTTTTCCGCCGCGGCCTTTGCACTCGTGGCTCTTGGCGCTCGAGCAGGCTTTTCTCCCTTGACGGCCTCGGGTGAGGCGGCCTTCGGCGAAGCCGCCTTTGGGGTCCTGGCTGGTGCCGGCTTGTCGGCCGTCGGTGATGCTGCCTGTACGGCAACCGGCGTAGCTGCGGAGGCCGCACGAGGGGCCCTGGCAGCACGAGCCGGTTTGGTTTCTGTGGCAACGGCCACCGGCGCAACCTCGGTCACTGCAGCTTCAGCCACCGTCGGAGCGACCGTTTTCTTTGGCCTCGGCGCCTTTACGGGGGCTACGGCAATTGTGGTTTTCGGCGCGCGCAATGTGGGCGTGCTTGCCGCCTTGGCAGCCACGGCCAGCTTTTTCAGTCGCTCGGCCTCACGCTTCCGGCGGTGCCGGATCTCCTTCGATCGAATTCGCACTGGCAAGATTCTCCCCGGCCGGCTTGGTCTGAAACGCGGCCGCTACTCGTGTGGTTATACCAGAGCGGTTGCCCCCCCGTCAATCAGCACGAGCGCAGGAGGCGCCCCTCAGGCGCTGCACCGCCAGGCGGAAACCTCCTCATATCTACTTCGCATTGCCGCGCTGTGCCGTCTTACTATTTCCACGCCGTTGACCGATGCGTGGACGAGGCGTTCCGAAGAGAGGCAGAGGGCAACATGCGTGATGGCGCGGCTGGATGTGCCGGCGGCCGCCCGAAAGAAAACCAGATCTGCAGGCTCCAGTGCCTCTGCAGCGGTTATCACCCTGCCGCCGGATGCGCCTGCCTGCATCCAGGCATCACGTGGCAGCCGGACGCCGCACCAGCCGAACACACGCTGCACCAGGCCGGAGCAATCAAATCCAAATGGCGTGACGCCGCCCCACAAGTACGGCGCCCCGGCAAAACCGGCTGCCAGGCGACAAACCGTTTCGGCAGCAAAAGCTGGTCGCTCAACCGTTACGCAGCATGCATCCACGGTGCCGAACCTCCAGCCACGCGGTTGCGGCCACGCCACGGCAAACCTGCCTGCCGGTGCGCGAGCGCGAATACGAAGCACTTCCGCGCCAAACGGCGCCAGGAGCGAGTTCGCCACAACCGATCGCCGCGTGAACGTCGCAAACGCCGAAGACACGTATGCCGGCTCCCCGCTGGGCCGTTGGCCAGCCGTGGCTGCCATTTGAAGGTGACTGCGGAGCAGCCAGCCCGTATAGCCGTCCGGCGTTTCTAGCCGGACGAATGGGCCGGAATGCTCCAGCACCTGCACAGTTTCGCCCAACACCGACTGGCTGACGACCTCAGCCCTTTCATGAGGCTCGGCTCGAAGGCTCGAAACAGTTAGCGCGGTTGTTGCCCGTCCAATTCGCATCTCCATGCAGATAGTTTGCCCCTTAACGCGCCACAATGGTGCGGACGATTACCGACTTGACCCAGGTTGAACTCCGGGTCGACCGCGCTCACGATGCCCGGAGCAGTAAGGCAGTACTGGAGGTGAGCAAGGCATGCAGTCGTATCACTGGATCCTCTGGAATGTGATGTTGGCGGCTGTTCCGGCAGCTTGCGCGTACGTGATGGAGGCTGGACTGAAGGTTGCGCGCAAACTGCACATTCCAGCGGCTGTAGTACTGGCGCCGCTCGCTCCGGTATGGCTTGCATTTCTTCCCAACTCGTGTTATCTGCTCACCGAGTGGCGGCACTTTCTTTTTGACCGGCCGTACACCGCGATGCGCGCCGCAGCCGCCGTGGAGCATATCAAGCGGTTGGACGTCGCCGTCTGGGGGCTCTACTTTGTGCTGTACGCGGCTATCGGCGCGCTCTGCTTTGGCCTGGCAATTCGCCCGGTGGCGCGGATGATGGGCAGGCGCCGAGCGTTAAGGGCGCTGGCAGCTGTACCGTTCTTTTTTCTGGTCTCGCTCGGCGTCTATCTCGGACTGATTGTGCGTCTTAACTCGTGGGATCTGGCGCGACGGCCGGCTTTGGTTTTGCAATCGGCACAAGAGGCGCTGTCGCGGCCGATACTGGCCAACGCGATACTGGTGTTTGCCGTGCTGCTGTACCTACTCTACATGACGGTGGATGTATGGATCGATGGACTTGCACTACGTATCGGCAGCGTTCACCTTGCTGGACGGAGGAGCGGATGAATAGACCCGTCAGGATCGGGATGCTGTCGTTTGCGCACGGTCACGTAGGCGTTTACGCGCGCGAACTGGCTGCGCGCGACGACGCCGAATTGACCGCGTGCTGGGATTCCGACACCGACCGGATGCATGCCATGGCCGCGACTTTCGGCATGCAAGCGGAGCCCGACCTGGATCGATTTCTGAGCCGGGATGACGTGGAGTGCGTCATCATAGGCAGCGAGACGGCCTACCACGCCCGGCATGCTGTGATGGCCCTCCGCCGCGGTAAGGCGGTGCTGCTGCAGAAACCGATGGCTCTCACCTTGCCGGAGTGTGACGAGATCATTCGGGAAGCAGCCGCCGCGGGCCGCTGGTTCAGCCTTGCATTCCAGATGCGATGCGACCCAGTGAACATCGCGATACGCAGCATCGTTCAGTCTCACCGGTTGGGACGGCTGATCTTTATCCGGCGACGCCATTGCATCGGCGTGCTGTTCAACGATCAGTTCGTGAATGGCGCAACCCGTTGGCATACCGAGCAATGGGCAAACCGCGGCATGTTTTTTGACGACGCAATTCACGCAATCGATTGGCTTACGTGGACGCTGGACCGACTGCCCGAATCGTGCACTGCCGAGATATCTAATACGATCGGTCGCATCGAAACCGACGACACCGGCGTGGCGATCTATCGGTACAGCGACGGCTTGACGGCCACGGTAATGAACAGCAGCGTTATCCTTGCGGGTGAGAACACGACCGAGATATATGGCGATAAGGGGGTTTTGATCCAGAACCACGGCGATGGCCCATCATCTTCATGCATGCCGGCTTGCGGAGGGTGTGCCCTAAAACTCTGGGAGACCACGGATTCCGGATCCGGCTGGACCGACCTGGGCCTCCCAATCCAGCAGCAGGGTGAGCGAATCGCCGCGGTTGTTCCTGTATTCCTGAGCGCCTATCGAGCCGGCGTCCCGATGTGCAGCGCCCAGGAGGGCCGCAGATCGGTGGAGATGTGCCTTGCCGCCTACCGGTCATCGCATTTGGGGCAGCGCGTGCGGCTGCCGCTGACGCACGATGAACTGGATCGCGTACCGGCGCCGCCGGGCCAGGGATGAACAACAGCCGGGACGGGATGCGGCGCTTTATAGCAGGCCGACCACAAAGCGCGTAGCCGTCGCAGAACGCCCTTCGCTGCCGACCGGCGCGCCTGTCTCTCGCTGCAGCCTTGCCCAGTGGGAGCCGTCTCAGACGTTTTCGACCGAAGCATCGCCCAGCAACGTGAGAGCGCCCGGAAGACTGTGACTCTATCGCAGGCGCAGACCAAACACAGAAGAGTTATGAAATACTGCCGTCTGCAAACCGGTGCCTGCGCAGGAACAAACTGCAGCCCAGCCGCGTCGAACGGACCAGCACTTCCCTACCGACGAGGTCAGGGGGTTTGGTAGCTTGTCGCGCCATGTCGCCCGTCAACCGGCTTGACACATACGCGATACTAGGATAAACTGCTTTTCCTTCCGCGCGTTTCGCTGTGTGCGGTCAGGAGGCCGCGCATGGCAGCAACACAGGTCGCCGGCGCCCAGCATGAAAGGCGCACTGCGTAACAAGCCAGGTCGGTGGAGCGGATACGATAACCTGTCGAATACCATTTCGCGACCCCGCCCTACGAGCCCTTGTTCCTGCATCCCCACTTCAGGCATTGTTGAGGAATAGTCACCTATGAGAGATGAGCTGATCGACAGCGGCCCCCAGTTCGGAATCCGCGAATACCTTGAGATCCTTCGGCGACGCAAGGCGATCATCATCCAGACGCTGGTACTGGTGATGGTTGTTGGTCTCATCGTAACCTTCATGACGAAGCCGCTGTATCGCTCCACGACAAAGATTCTGGTCGAGGGGAAAAACATGGTGGTCGCCAGCATCAATGCCAACGACCCGATGAGCAACCTCTATCAGCCGGACGTGGGACATGAGGTTCCGACGCAGCTGGAAGTAATTCAGAGCGCTTCCGTAGTCCGCAGCGCCATGGATGAAGCCGGCATTCCGCGGACGGTGCCGGGGCAGGTGGGCTCACCGGCATACCTCTCCGCCTCACAGGTGAATGACACCGACGTTCTGGAAGTGGATGCGGAGTCGCATAATCCAGAGTGGGCCTTTGCACTTGCCCGTACCATTGAGCCAACGTACCTGACGTACGTAACCGGCAACCAGAAGGAGCAGGTGCTGACGGCCCTGCGCTTTGCATCGGACCAGTTGACCAAGGAGAACAAGGCGCTTGAGAACTCTGCGAACGCGTTAGAGGCATTCAAGCAGCATGCCGGCGTCGTCGGCGTGGAGACGGAGAAGGCGGCCCGCATCAACGATGAGATCACCGCGCAGGCAACCGTGCGTAGTATTGAGGGCGAGCTGGCCGCCAATAGGGCGCGACTTGCCTCCCTGCAGGGCGATCTCACCTCGACGCCGGCGATGGTGACAACACCGCAAACCGTTACAAATCTGCAAGAGATCCAGAACGCTCAGGATCGGCTTGCGCAGCTTCAGCAGGAGCGTGCGCGTCTGCTTGTAAACTACAAGCCGAATTCGATACCACTTCAGAAGATTGGCGCGCAGATCGCGGACGCCACAACGGTTCTGAACTCGATACCGAAGACGGTATCCACGATCAGCCGGCAGGTGAATCCCGAAGTTCAGAGCATCCAGGATCGTATTTCGCAGGCACAGGCTGACGTAGCTTCTTCAACGGCATCGTTGGCAGCCGCACAACAGAAGGCTGCGCAGGTTTCGGCGGGACTCGGTCGCTTTTCCCAGATTGAGCACACGAATACCGACCTTCAGCGGGAGTACGACAAGCACTCAGCCGCTGTTGACACGCTCAGCACAATGGTGCTCGATCTGCGGCTGCGGGCCAATGCCGAGCACGACCCGGTTCTCACGATTTCCGCAGCTACGCCTCCGACTCTGGTTCGACCGCAGAAAGCGCTGTATCTTGTTCTCAGCCTGGTGCTCGGGTTGGTGCTGGGCGTGGCATTTGCCGTAGTTCAAGACTTCCTGGACGACAGGATCCGCGATCCCGAAGAGGCACGGCGCATTACCGGCTCTCCGCCGCTGGGTTATGTTCCGCTTGCAGGTAACCAGAGCGCATTGCTTATCGAGCAGCCGCGCAGTGGCCTCGTGCTGGAGAGCTTCCGTGTGCTTCGCTCCAACGTGGGATTCGCGGCTGTAGATGCCCCGACAATGTCGCTCACCATCACCAGCACCGTTCCATCTGAAGGCAAATCACTAACATCCACCAATCTTGCCGTGGCCATGGCGCTGGATGGGCGGCGCGTCATTCTGGTTGACGCCGACTTGCGGCGCCCAACGCTTCACCGTAACTTTGCCGTGAACAAGCATCCGGGCTTGACCAACATCCTGCTCGGTGAACTGAAAGCCAGCGAAGCCCTGATTGATACACGGGTCGAGGGTCTGCGCCTGCTCACATCCGGGCCGGTGCCGCCCAATCCCGCCGAGCTGCTGAACTCACAGGCAATGCGTCACCTTCAGAACGAGCTCAAGTCCATGGCGGACGTGGTGATTTTCGACAGCCCGCCCTGCCTGGCAACTGCCGACGCGCAGGTACTGGCCAGCGGAACGGATGGAGTTATCTACGTGATGCAGTTCGGCGCCGCCAAGAAGTCTGAGGTGCGCCATTCGTTCGACTTGCTCAACCAGGCGCACGCACGCATGCTCGGCATCGTATATAACAAGGTAGACACTTCGGGTCGGAGCGGCGGATACTACTATGGCTACTATAGCCACTATAAGTACTACGCCTCGCCAGCGGCCGACGACCCCGGTGATGTTGGGGAAGGCGCGGCGGTTCGGTCGATTGGAGCCAATGGCGGCAACGGTTCGCATAACGGCGCAGCCCGGCAAAATGGCTCAGCCTCACATGACAAGCCGCAAGACGCCAACGGCAAGGAGTAGCGGAATGAAGAGGCACAGCCAAATTGCGGCTACGGCCGGCGCCATCGTCTGTTTGGCGCTGGCGTGGCGCGCCGCAGGGGCTCAGGAGACACCATCCTCCTATCGGCTTGGAGCCGGCGATGTGATTGAGGTTACCGTACCTAACTATGTGGATACGGAAAAGGACCTGGATCAGGTACTTACCGTCTTGCCGGACGGCACTATCACCTACCCCGAAATCGGCCGTGTGGTTGCGGCCGGCATTACGCCCGAGAAACTCGGCGCCGAGATACAGACCGTGCTCAGCAAGACGCGCAACAACGCGGACGTGCTGGTGATTGTCAAGGAGGTTCACTCCCGTAAGGTGAGCGTGGTTGGCGCCGTACACCAGCAAGGCCAGTACGACCTGGGACCAGGCTGGCGCGTTATGGACGCGATAGCCGCGGCCGGCGGACTTTCGACCGAGGTTCAGTGGACCAAAGGCCGATTGATCCGCGGACCATCTACGGTCGCGTTGAACCTTGTCGAGGCGCTCGCCCTGCCGAACTCCGACGCCAATCCAACGCTGCGCCCGGGCGACCTCGTTATTCTGGACCAGCAAGACGTGCACAACCAGGTGCATGTGCTGGGAGCCGTGGCGCGGGCCGGCGCGTACGATCTCGAACAGAACATGACGCTCTTCTCGCTGCTCTCTGAGGCCGGCGGCGCGTCGGACAATGCAGCCCTGAAGCAGGTGTATGTATTGCGTAACGGCAAGCAGATACCGCTCGACCTGTACCCGGTGCTGGCGGAGGGCCGTGATGACCCAACCATCTCCACGTTCACGATGCATCCGGGCGACACACTCTTTGTACCGGTTATCCAGGCACAGTACGCGGTGATGGGCGATGTGCTCAAACCCGCCTACTACACGCTGCCGGAGAATCCCGCAGACGCCACGCTCCTCAAAGCCCTCAGCAGGGCCGGCGGTCAGTCAGCCGATGCCGACCTATCCAGAGCTGTGATCATCCATACTGCCGGCGGCCAGAATACAACCCAGAAGGTGAATATCGCGCAAATGCTCCAGCACGGGGATCTTGCCCCAAACCTGCGCCTGGCCGGTGGCGACGTGCTCTTCATACCGCCGAAGGGTCAAAAGCGGACTTTCGCAGATTTCTTCTATGCGCTCAGCGGTCTCTCGTACCTGCGAACCTTGTTCTGACAGTCGGCTCGTGAGCCGGTATCCACCAGCAAACGGGGCGGCAAGGCCGCCCCGTTTGCGCATCCGGCGGTAATTGTATAGCGCGGTTCGCGCAACGCCGGCAGTTTTTTAGCGACCTACCCGATATTTCACCCAGATGGCACTCTTTTGGGTGTACAATATGGTGCTGCCACTGTGCCGGGGATGGCAGCGCTGTACTCCCCGGCATTACCCTAAACCCGCGCATGCGGATGTGCAAGGCACCGCATGCCATTTCGTGGACGGTTTGGCGCGGATGTGTAAGTCACCGTGCCGGCCGGCCAGGAGAAAGTTCAGGAATGAAACGAAAGACTGAAACCTGGTGGGCGCAAGTGCTGCAGAATCGCCTCATAGCACTTGTCCTGGCGATGGTGGTCATAGTACCGCTGATCGCCACTCCCGCCGATGGCCGCATCCATGGTGTGGCCGCATTCGCGTTCGAAGGATTGGCGATCCTTCTCTTTGGCACTCTAATCCTGCGGTCCAAGTGGGACCTTCGGCGGGAGAAGATTGTCGCGTTTCTCAAAACAGGCCCGAACCTGCCTATCCTGGCGCTTGGCGTCCTCGGTGGTATTTCGGTTCTGTATGCAGCCCACAAGGGATATGCAGAGCAGGCGCTCCTTCAACTGGTCGCCGGCATTCTGATCTACTTCGTGGCTGCGTACCAGTTCCGCAGGTCTGAGCACCTGACCAAACTGGTAGACACTGTCATGGCGGTAGGAGCTGTCGCAGCGATCTACGGCTTTGTGCAGTACGGGCTTTCGAGCACGCACTCGGTAGTCGGACCGTTCGGAAACGACCAGCTGATGGGCTCGTTCCTGATGATCCTCCTGCCGCTGCTGGGCATCACCGCCCTTACCGAGAAGTCACCAGCACGCAAAAACGTGGCGATGGTGGTTACGGTAATGGTGGGCGCATGCCTCGCACTTGCCCACTCACGTAGCGCGTGGCTCGGCCTTACGGCCGGCGCCGCCGTTATTGGCGTACTGGCAATCGTGCTTGCCCGCCGCGGCACGCAGCTCTTCGGTCGGAAGGCCGACGTGGTGCTGCCGATCGCGATGGTGATTTCCGCCATTGCGCTGTTCCTGTTCCTGGCGCCGAACAGCGGCTCGATCCTCGATCGGGTTGCCTCAATCGGCAACGCCAACGGCCAAAGCACCTTCATTCAGCGCGAAACCCAGTGGGCCGGCAGTCTGAAGATGGTTGCTAACAAGCCAATCCTGGGATACGGCATCGGCCAGTATCCTCCGGATCAAGCGGCATTCACTCACGTGGGTGTTACAACCGCCGGCGCCAAGCTGATGGGCAGCAACGCAGTGCTCCTGCCATCGCTTCTCGAGCAGGCTCACGACTACTATCTGCAGCTTACGGCAGAGCTTGGCCTTACGGGCCTTCTGCTGATGCTGGCGGTTCTCGGCTCGTTCCTGACATTGGGCCTCATGAAGGTTCGATCGATGGACGCGGGCGTGCGCCGCAACGTACTTCTCGCCTCGATCGCCGCTATCGTTGCCTTTATGGTTGACGCAATGGCGAGTCCGTCGTGGCAGTTCGGTCAGATTTCGATGTTTATGTGGCTGATGCTGGGCGTTGGCGTAAGCTGCGCGCGCGGTCATCAGCGCCGGGATCGCGAAGAGGCAGAGGTAGCGGCGTCGCCGCGGCTCAGCCGGGCTACCGCCCTCGTGGGCGCAGGCCTTATGGCAACCATGCTTCCCTCCGTGGTCTTCGCGAACATCGGAAACCGCTATGTGCCGCCGGTTAGCGCCACGCTGGGCGCCAGTCCGGATCCTGATCCGGGCGGAACACAGATCCAGCTGCAGGCGATCGTGCGATTCAACGATGGAAGCACCGTTGACTTCACCAACGACCCGAGCACGGCAACCTTCTCAGCGACGCGAGTCCGCGGCACGGGCCCGGTCGGGCAGCTGGGCGGACCGAACAACAGCGTGTACAGTCCGGCAGCCGGCGAAAACGATGAGATCCTCTTCAAAGTGAATCTCAGCGTGCTCGTAACCAGCCGGCAGACCGGCGGCGGTACGATCCACATGCTTCAGGCGTCCCGCGCCGTTGCCGTTGGGAACTTCGTAGTTACAGGTTCCTCGAGCAACACCGGCGCAGCCATCGCGGGCGGCATTGGCGGCGCAGCGCTTCTTTATGAAGTGTTCGCGGCGCATGGTGGTCCTGCCGCAGGTGGCGGAACCGGGAAGAATGTGCTGATTCGGCCAGGTAACGCATCGGTAACTGAGGGGCAGAGCCAGGCGTTTACGCTGTGGGCACGCGTCAACGGCGACAAGCTTGTTGACGTTACGCTCAGCAAGTACACGCGGTTCACGGTGGAAGGTGGCCACGGCTACCTGACCGGCCCGAACGACTCGGTCTACCAATCGGTTGCCGGAGAGCCGGAATCGGTTACCGTGACGGGCGAATACAGCGGCCCCGAAGTTCAGGGCAGCGATACCAGCTCGCTTAAGGTTACCGAGGCCATACCCGGACCAGCAGGTACCAACGCAGGCGATCCGTAATCGCCCATCCGCTGCAGAGTGGACGGGCCTTGCACCGCCTTCCATTCGACGCATAGGATAAAAGGCCGCCGCCCAGCAGTGGGCGGCGGCCTTTTTGTCAGATTGTCGGACACGCTCGTAATCTCGAAGGTGCGTGCCCTCTATTGTCCGGCGGGTAGAAACCGTCAGGCTGGCGCCGCAATGCCGCCGTCGGCCTCGCCTGAATTTCGACGGTCGGCAAGCGCCGGCAGATCCCTCGCAGCGCTCCTGTTAACAGCGCACCACGGCGCTAAGCTAAAAACATTGGCTGGTGGAGAGTGTACGGCGACCAGACGCCCAACTGCTGGTAATGTGCCGCGCCGAACGCGTTATTTCAGCCCGGTAGTCGCAATAGCTCCAAGTGACCCCTCCGACAAGCGCTCCTCACACCGGAAGCATCTACGCGCGGAACAGCGGCGTAAGCGAATGGGAGATTGCCAAATCCGGGTATGGCTGCGAGGCAGTTAACTAGTTCAAAACCACACAACGGCGAACCACCGCTCGGTGTTAGGCTCACCACGTGCATGCGACTCAAGCGGAAGGTGGCCACGGGCTACCAACGCGCGTGAGTAGCCCGGTCTACCAATAGGTTGGCGGCGATCCGGCAACCGTTACCTTAGCAGTCTCGTACGCAGAGGACCGGAAGTTCAGGGTCACGCGTGCCCCGCCTTTCCGGCGGTGATTACCGATCTCAACGCGATCAAGACTAATGACACTTCGCGGTACTCGCTCGTCCACTGCACGATCGATTTGCCCCGCGTTGGCCAGTATCGCAGGCAATTGAGGTGGGGGGTCGCTGTCGACCACCCCACCCCAATTTGTCACCGTCTCGGCCGCAGGTTACGGGTTTACCGTAATATACGCCGCGCGGGCAATGGAGAGGTAGGTGCCCGTGATGCGAACCACTGTGGTGACGGCTGGCGGTGATGTGACCACACGGAACGTCACGGAGCTGGAACCGGCCGGCACCAGCACGTAGCGCGGCGGCAAAGCCACGCCCGGCGCAGATGACACCAGCCTCACGGTGACACCGCCAACCGGCGCAGTGCCGGAGAGGCGCACCGTACCGGTGGCGGAGGCGCCGCCGACCACCGTGGAGGGGCTGATGCTGACCGACACGAGGTGTACCGGCTGAGGGGTAACCGTGAAGGCCGCACCCAGCGAGGTCCCGCCGCCTGGCGTTGGATTGGTAACCGTCACTGAGAAAGTGCCTGCCACTGTGAGATCCGTCGCCGGGATGGCGGCAGTGAGCGACGTGCCGCTGTTGAATGTCGTCGTGAGCCCCGCCCCATTCCATTTTACGACGCTGGTGCTTACGAAACCGGTGCCGGTGACCGTAACGTTCGTCGCGCCGGTTCCCGCCATCACGGTCGACGGCGACAGACTGCTTATGACCGGCGATGGGTTGTTGATCGCAAACGACAGCGCATTGGATGCCGCGCTTCCCGGGTTGGTGGCCGTCACGGACGCCGTGCCGGTTGCCGCGATGTCGGTTGCCGGCACAGTGGCCTGAAGCTGCGTAGGACTGGTAACGGTGGTCGTGAGGCCGGTTCCGTTCCATGCCACCACAGCACCGCTCTGGAAACCGGAACCGTTTACCAGCAGCGTGAAGCCCGGCCCGCCAACAATGGCGGACGAAGGTGAGAGGCTGGTCAGGGTTGGTGCGGCCGCGGCGAGCGAGATTTCCCATGCCGACCGGCCATGCGTGTATGCGGCCAACAGGTTCAAACTGGAGTTGAACGCCAGATCAGCAACCTGCGCATCGGCCAGGCCCGTGCCGAACAGGCTCCATTGCGTGGCCACGGTCGACTGATACACGCCATCATCCGTTCCCACCCAGACGGTGCCGTTCGTCCAGTTAACCTTGATCGCGTTTGTAGGTATGTCTGGCAGGTTGCCGGTTTCGTCCGTCCATGAGCTGCCGCTGTTCGAGGTAAAGAAGACGTGTCCCGTGCCGGCGGAACCGGTAAACCGGTCCCGCACGATATAGGCCTGTGCCGCGTTGGCCGGATTGACGCTGATATCCTGAAAGTGATCGGTGAAACCGGTCACATTCCTGGTCGCCCACGAACCACCATCGTTCGTCGTGACGTAGATGGAGCCGCCTGCGGAGGCATAGACTGTGCTTCCGCTCACGCCTACGCAGTTCACGGTGGCACCAGGGTTGTTAAACCCGCTACTGCCGGCTACGCCGATTTCTTTCCAGGTCGTGGTGTCATTTGTGGTTTCCCAGACGCCGGTTGTGGGAAACAGCAGCCGCGAGGAGTTGGACGGATCCATCGTAAAGTGCGGGTAAAAGTCGGAGCTTTCGCCGCTCGGCGGCCCGGCGGAGTTCCAGGTGCTGCCGCCATCGGTAGACTTGGCGAGGTCGTTACCACTGTATGTGTGGTACATGATGAGCGGGTTGGTCTGGTTGATCTTGCAGAATCCCCCATCGCCGCCATCAATCTCGGGCCAGATGGTGTTGTTGTTGTACTCCTCGGTCCCGTCGTCCTGGCTTCCGGCTAAGGCGAACAGCGAGTTGGTCGGATGCAGGTCACCGCCGGTGAATTGAGTGGTCGCGAGGTTGCCGTTGATCGACTCCCACTGCAGGTTGGCGGGGCTCAGGGTGTCCAGCCGCCAGATGCCTCCGTCGCAGCCATTCAGCAGGCGGCCGGAGGCATCAAAGGTCAACGAATGTTCATCCGTATGCGGTCCGTTACCGGAGGAGTCGCTCTGAACGTTGCTCCACGTCGTGCCGCCATCCGTCGACTCCGCCACGTTTTCGCCGCTGAAGTCGCCGGCGCCGGCGATGAAGACCACGCTGGCGTTAGTTGGGCTCACGCCGATCGGCATGTCGTACCATGCCTGTGGCTGCGCGACGTTGGGCGCAGAAGTCAACTGCGACCAGCTCGTGCCGCCATTGGTCGTCTTCCAGACACCAAGGATTCCGCTTGTGCTGATATTCTCCACAACGCTATAGATCGTGCTGGGCGCCGATGGAGCAATCGCAATATGGATCCAGCCAACATTGCCATTGGTGTGCCCGTTGGGGTGGCCGGACAGCAGTGTCCACGTGCTTCCACTGTCCGTAGATTCGTAGACGCCGTTGTTGGCGCTGCCCCCGACGTTTCCGACCGCACAGTAGACGGTACTCGGCGTTGTTGGGTTTATAGCCACATCGCTGAATGGGTCGATCGACGTTGTAATCGCCGACGTCATCTTGGTCCACGTCGAACCGCCGTCCGTCGATTTGTAGATACCGGGACCGCCGCCGTAGCTTCCGTTCGCGCCGAAGTCTCCCATGGCTGCGTAGACGATGTTCGCGTTTGTGGGATCGACCGCGATACGCGACGTTGTCATACCGACGAATGCACCGCCTCCGGTTTCTAATGTCCACGTAGAACCGGCATCGGTAGAGACCAGAATACCGAGGCCATACCGTGAGTCACCGGCATTGTTGGCCTCACCGGTACCGGCATAGATCACGTTGGCGTTGGATGGCGCTACAGCGATAGCGCCCATCGCGAGGTCGGGCTCCGTGTCCGTCAGGGGCACCCAGCTCGTACCGCCGTTGGTCGTTTTCCATACGCCGCCGCCGGCCGGCGCCAGATAGATCGTATTTGCATCGGTGGGGGAACCGGCCGCGTCAGCCACCCGGCCGGACATGCCGGACTCTACGCCGAAGCCGTTGAACTCCATAAGCGGCGCAGGACCGATAAGCTGCCACGTTCCACCCAGCTGCGGTGTGTAAAAACCACGCGGCGGCGGAAGCGTCACCTGGTTGAGGAGCATTTGACTGCGCGTCGCGCGCACGTGCAGGATGGGCCGGTGGTTCTGTGCAATTGCCGGAAGGCAGGGGGTGAAACAGGCAGCCAGCGCGCTTGCCAGTACGGCCGATCTCCGAATTGAAGCGTTCATTACAGGTCTCCGTAGATTCAAAACACATGGGCGCTTCCACCAGATACCGGGCGAACGCCTCCGGCGCGTGGAACCCATCTGTACGGCGATGGCCGGCGCTGCGGTATGACGCCACCTACCCTTCCGCTACGAGGCGGGGTGGTGCGAGATAAGACGCGCAGTTGAGCCGGTTCGATTGTCCTTGCCGCCGATGCGGCTGGTTCAGCGGTGTATTCACCACCGGAGATGGATTATACTCCTTTGTTTTGCCAGGCAATTCGCAAAAAACATCGGGCAGTGCTCGCGCGTAGTTAGCAGGAGGTCGCCACTTTCGCCGCGTGACGCGGGCGACATCGTATGTCGCGCGACACCGGGAGATACTGAGCTCTTCGGCGTGACGCTCCGGTGCTCGTTGCTTGGCGCGGGCACGGGAAGCACAGGCTGAAGCGCTCTGCGACCTGGCCGGTACGGGTCTGCAAGGCTGGCTTGACAAGAGGTCTCAAATGCGGAGCTCGGATGTTCGATGCTTGATCGGCGTACAGGCGGTGACCTGCGTATTGGTCTTTCTCCTGCTCAGTTGTCCGGAAGCAGGCTGTGCGCGCAGTACGGCTCCTCCCGTCCTTCACATGGTTGCAGACGTACCGCTCCCAGGGGCGACGACACGATTTGACTATCAGAGCTACGACCCAACCGCTCACAGGCTCTACATCAGCCACATGGGTGATGGCGCGTTAATCGTATTCGATACGCTTACACGGCAGGTCGTGGCTGTAATTCGTGGATTGCCCTCTTGCACGGGTGTTCGCGCAGTACCGGCACTTGGCCGCGTATTCGTCAGCTCTCCGGGCCTCCATGCCGTAGCTGTGTACAACAGTCAAACCCTCCAGCGCATTGCCCTGATACACGGCCCGCGTTTTCCAGATGGCATCGCGTGGTCTCCCGCCGACGACAGGGTCTTCGTCTCAGACGAGTCGGGGCGCGCCGTTTGGGCCATCGACGCCGTGCACAACCGGATACTCCGGCGCATTCCGCTGGATGGCGAGGCCGGGAACACGCATTACGATTCCCGCCAGCACCTGGTATACACCACCAACCAGACGGCCAACGCGCTAGAGGCGATAGATCCTGTGCGGCTGGCGGTGAAGGCTACCTACCCGCTCGCGATCGGCAGGGGCAGCCATGGCTGGCTGATCGACGAAAAGCACCAACTGGCCTACATAACCTGTGAGGATGATGCAAGCCTGCTGGTTTTCAATCTGGCGACGCATCGGATCATGGCAAGTTACCGTGTGGGCGCCGGACCGGATGTGCTGCGAATGGATGCCAATCTTCACCGCCTCTATGTGGCGTGCGAGTCCGGTGTCGTGAATATCTTCCGGCAGGCTGGTGACCACCTGGCTGAGATTGGTTCGTTGACCGTCCCGGCGGCACATACCGTCGAACTGGATCCAAATACCGGACTGGTCTACCTGGCGCTCAAGGATATTCACGGACACGCAGTGCTTCGCATCTTGAGAGAGGTTCACTAGCGATTGGATTCTGCACCCGACGCGCTGTGCGGCGGGCAAGCGGACGCGGCGGCAGGCCATACCATGGAAACACCGGAAGCAATTCGGAGCGGGCTCATTGCACCACCACACACGCCGTTCACGCCGGATGGCAATCTGGACACGTCACGGATTGTACGCCAGGCCGACCGGTTTGTTCGCACCGGCATCACCGGGGTCTTCGTTTGCGGCAGTACCGGCGAGGGTCTTTCCCTCACATCCGCCGAGCGCCGGACCGTGCTCGAGGCCTGGGTTGCGGCTTCCGCAGGCCGCCTCGTCGTCATCGCGCATGTCGGCTGCACAAGCGCACAGGAAGCGCGGGAGCTCGCAACGCACGCGAAGGCAGTGGGCGCAGACGCGATAGGTGCGCTGCCACCGTTCTACCACAGCCCGGCTACCATTGAAGACCTCGTGCGGACGATGCGGTTTATCGCCGACGGTGCGGTTGATTTGCCATTCTACTACTATCACATTCCCATGTTATCGCACGTACAGCTCCCGATGCTGGCCTTCGCAGATCAGGCGGTAGAGCAGATACCGAACTTTGCCGGCATCAAGTACACGCACAACCACCTTGTGGAGTACACCGCGCTGCGCGAGGCGCATCCAGACCTTGCGATGTTCTGGGGTCTGGATGAACTTCTGGTTCCTGCAATGAGCTGCGGGTGCGTGGCCGCGGTGGGCAGCTGCTACAACCTCGCCGCACGGTTCTTCCTCAAGATGATGGCAGCTTACCGGGGTGGTGACCTGCAGGACGCGCTGGCACACCATCAAACCGCCGTACAGTTCGTCTCGAAGTTACTGCCGCTCGGCGTTGTGCCCTCCCAAAAGGCGATCCTGGCTGGGCTGGGTCTGGACCTCGGGCCGCCACGCCTGCCGCTTCGGTCGCCGGATCCCCCGGAGGCTGCGCGATTGTTCGATGCCGTCAGCAGGCTCGGTCTACTGGACGTGGAGCCGCAATAAGGTCACGGCGACGAAACCAGCGCGCACTTCCGCGCGACGGTCACTTCAAATCCAGGTCACGCTTTGAGATCGGTTAGCGCCGGTCAATTAGCCGCTCCCCGCACAGCCTCCGCAACCTGAGACGTGTCCGGTGCGCGGCTACAGCTTGACGCTTAGGCGCGTCACCGATGCGGCGGGTAGTGTGACCACGTCACTCTCCTCATCGTGTTGCAGCGGATGGCTGGCGACAGCGTCAGGATGCTGGAACGTGTTGTGCGCGTGATAATCACCACCGGGTGCTGCGAGCGTCTCAGCCGCCGTTATCCTGACACGGCCGCTCGCGGCGCGAAGTTGAACATCAACCGGACACGTGGCGGAGCTGTTTGTCAGCGTCAATGTGGCGGATCCGCGTGCCAGGCTCGAGGCCGAAGCTGCCACCAGCGGCATGTCAAACCGGCCGGGCGCCAGCTCGGAATCCACCTGTGTTCGCAGCGCATCGGCGCCCTGATGCGGCGCGAACATCCGGTACACATGCCATGTTGGTGTGCGAACAAGGCGGTCTTCCTCAGTCAGCAGCACCGCCTGCAGTACATTGATGGTCTGCGCTATGTTCGCCATGGTCACCACTGCAGCATGATTGTTGAAGATGTTGAGCGTAATGGCTGCGACCAGAGCATCGCGGATGGTGTTCTGCTGCCACAGGAACGAGGGATTCTCGCCAGGCGTTGCAGGATGCCATGTGCCCCACTCATCAATAATCAGGCCGATCTCACCGTCCGGGTCGACCTCGCGGAGCGCAGCCGACTGTGCCCGAATGAGGTTCTCGATGCCGGCGGCCCTGGCCAGCAGCTCTGTCCACTGGTCCTCGGTGTATTCCAGTGCCGAGCCGGCGGTGCCGCAGTAGTAGTGCGCGGCGAAGCCATGCACACGCTCGCCTTGCCCGTAGTCGCGCCGGAGGCGGGCAAAGAATCGGCGCGTCCATTCCAGGTCATTGCCATTTGGTCCGCACGCAATCAGATGGAGTTGACTGCCGCTGTAGTTCCGCATGAAGGTGGCGTAACGCCGATAATCTGCGGCATAATCCTCGGGCGAGAGGTTACCGCCGCAGCCCCACAGCTCGTTGCCCACGCCCCAGAATCGCACCTTGAAGGGTTCGGCGCTCCCGTTTCGCGCACGAAGCTGCGCCAGCGAGCTGTCGCCGGCATAGTTGCAGTACTCAACCCAATCGCGCAGCTCGCGAGGCGAACCGCTGCCAACGTTGCCACACAGATACGGTTCCGCGCCGGTCATGCGACACAGATCGAGGAACTCGTGTGTACCGAATTCATTCGATTCCAGCGTCTCGCCCCAGTGGATATTCACCGTGGTGGGCCGATGCTCGCGCAGGCCGACCCCGTCGCGCCAGTGATAGTCATCGGCAAAGCAGCCGCCCGGCCATCGGATTACAGCCGGCCGTATTTCCGACAGTGCCTGGATCACATCATTGCGTATGCCGCGTGTGTTCGGAATGCGCGACTGTTCGCCAACCCAGCATCCGCCGTAGATGCAGGCGCCGAGATGCTCCATGAAGTGGCCATACAGATTCGGCGAGATACGGCCGATCGGCTCATCCGCCAGGATCGTTACCGTGGCTGTAGTCAAAAGCAGCTCCCCAGATTCAAGTTAATCCGTATCGCGGAAAGTATCGGGCCCGGATACTCGCCACTGCTGGATGCCGGCCGCCCAATCCGGCTTCAGCTGCAGCTCCAACCGTAGTGCGGTTGTAACGACCGGTTGAAACGAAACGCGGCACCATCCATCATCCCGGATTGGCCAACCGGCATTCTGGTCCGAACGGGATACAGGCGCCCAGCCGCTGGCGGTACGGTACATGAGTCGCCAGGAGGCCGGCAGGCGGCACTCACCGCGCCCGGTGTCATCAAACCAGTAGACCTGCGACGAGTCGATGGTAACGGGATGCTTCCACGTGTACTGCACCCACTCAGCTGTGCCTTTATGCGGCCACCAGTGGCACAGCGCCGGCGGCTGCTGACCAGAGCTGGCAGGGTCACGCCCGTTGTTGATTCCCCAGGGCTGGCAGTTACCGCTCACATACGACATGCTGACTTGTGCTGACCGCTCCAACGTGCCGTAGATCGGAGCCGGCGGCTGTTCCGGAATCCAGATCTCCATAGCGTCCGGCGTGCGATTATCCCAGCAATACCACGGAATCGCGCGGATTGGAACGCGCTTTACGCTCGATGCCGTCTCGTAGAGACCGCCGGGCCAATCCCGAGAGCCCTGCGTCTCTCCCGTTCCGGCTATGGTGACCACGCCATTCAAAAGGTGGGCATCGTAGGCGCAGGTAAGCGCGCTCTGTACAGGCAGCGCCAGGGCGGCGACCGGCGCCGACTGGTCGACGCCCTCCAGGCAGTATATTAGTGGACCACGTGCCAGCGCGACTTTGCCGACGTCATTCTTCACGAGCGGATTTGCCTGAATCCGCCGGACCGGCATCGGCATGTAGTAACGCACCGAATCGCCGTTACGCCACACGCGATCGATTGCGATATAACCGCGCTTGACCGCCGGCGGCATCAGGCTGCCATTGACGCGCACCTTCTCACCGCGGCACCACCCCGGAGCCCGCAGATTGAGAGCGAAGCGACCCGGTTTCTTGAGCTGAACCCGAATCTCCACGAGCCCGCTCCAGGGATAGACGGTCTTCACTGCAAGTGTTACGGGCTCTCCATCGACGCGCGTCTGTACGGTGCCCTGCACAAACAGGTTCAGGTAGATGGATCCTGGGCCAGAGGCGGCAACATACTCGCCGAGAGCCGCAATCGTCCGTGCGGCATTCGGCGGGCAGCATGCACATGAGAACCAGCCGGAACGGGCGTAGCCGCCGGGACACGCCAATGGGTTGCCATAGAAGAAAGTATGGCCATCCAGCGAGACTCCATCGAGCATCCCATTGTAGAGCGCGCGCTCCATCTCGTCGGCATATCGGCCGTCGCCAAACAGCAGATTCATCCTGTGCGCCCACAGAATCATGGCGACAGAGGCGCAGGTCTCCTGATACGCGCTCTGGTTCGGCAGGTCGTAGTCCGTGGTGAAGCCTTCGTTTGACCCGGTGGACCCCACCCCGCCCGTAACATACATCCGCTTCTCGGTGGTGTTGTCCCAAATGCGGCGAAGGGCCGTCAACAGCGTTTCGTCGTGCGTCATAGCGGCGACATCGGTGGCGCCGGCCATCAAGTATCCGGCTCGCACGGCATGTCCCTGCAAGACGCGACGGTCGACGATGCGTTGATTATCGAGCCAGTACGTACCGTCGTACTGCGACAACGCTGTGTGGTGCTCCGTGGCAAAGAACTTTGTGCCACGATTCATGATAAAAAAGCGCGCCAGGCGGAAGTAACGTCGCCTGCCGGTTACACGGTAGAGCTTCATCAGCGCCAATTCGATTTCCGGATGGCCGGGATAGCCCATGCGCTTGCCGGGCCCGGAGCCGAATATGGAAGAGAGGTGATCGGCCAGGCGCGTCGCCACATTCAACAGATCGCGGTGACGCGTTGCCTGGTACCACGCGACAGCGGCCTCAAACATGTGTCCTGCGCAGTACATCTCGTGATTGTCGCGCAGGTTCACATACTCCACGCCGGGGTGGTTTACCTCGTACCAGGTGTCCAGGTAGCCGTCGGGCCTCTGAGCGGCGGCTATCAGGCGCACGATCGCCTCTACTTGCGCTTCCATGCCCGGGTCGGGGTGGGTAGCCAGCGAGTACGAGACGGCCTCGATCACTTTATACACATCGGAGTCCATGAAGACTGGACCCGAATAGCCGCTGTGAATGTTGGCAGCCGCTAACCGAAAATCGGTAAGGTTGCCGGCCTGTTTGAGCATATTGAGGCTGTGCGGTAGCGACACCCGCCGGATCGCCTTTTGCCTTGGCGCCCAGAAGCCCTTACCGATGGTCACGCTGGTGAGCGGGATCTCGGTGAGGTTCGCCGTCCGCGGCTGCTGAGCCAGGAGCGGCACAGCCGTAATCGAGGTGGTCAGAAGCGCAGTAACAAGCGTAGCGTGCGGCAGAAAGCGGATTCTCACGAGGTTGGCCCTCCAAAGGCGGAATCGGCGGCGCAAACGTGCCTGTCTGCGCCGTCAACACCGCCAGGCCAACTTCGCCAAACCACACCGAGATGCCTGCCCCGCCCGGTTGCGCAGGCACGGCGCCATTCAGTCGGAGCCGATATCCACCGTCGCCGCAGTCACGGAAGTGCCGGAGAGCGTGCCGTGCACGCGCACGCTCTCGCCGGCCTTGAGCTGTGCGAAGAAAGCCGCCATGGTAATTGGCTGTCCCTTCAGACGGTAGGCCGTACCAGCCACGGTTTGAACCAGAAGAGATCCGCCCGGATTGATGAAACCATCCCACTGGGTACGGGTTTGCACGGTGAACGATGCCTGAGCAAGATCGATGGTCGACACCGGCCCGCTGAGTTCCACCTCCCCGGCCTCGTGCGACTGATCGATCCGGCACAGAAATGCCGTGATCGTGTTGGAACTGCTGTCGTACGAACCAACCACCTTCACGCCCAGCGAACCGCCGAGTATGCTGAAGAAGGCGGCAGGCGTCTCAATCACACCGCCGTCGTCGCGCAGAACGGTGTTGGCGGTAACCAATACGTTGACGGTGGATAGCTGAGGCAGCAGATGCCGGCAGCTGCCCACGGTCACTTGAAATGATCCAGCGCTTGGAAGGACGTTGGTCGGCGCTCCGCGTACTGCGACGGCGGTGTCGCTGTCCCCGCTGCCCGCGACATCAATCTGGACCGCCGTCGCCTCGACGGCATGCAGGCTGGTGTTGCGGATGCCGAACACCTCCACCAACTCACCGTTCGCCAGTACAGGGCTCGGCGATGCATCGGAGTTGTAGACGACCGTGCCCTGATTCACATCGACCTGTATGACTTCGCCCGAGGCGGCCTGCAGCGAGAATGACAGGTTCGGGGCCGTGCCGCTGAGGCCGGAAACGGAGCCATCCCACTCACGTGGGGTTTGGCGCGATTCGTCGGAGATTCCGCTCTCGTCCCCCTCGCTCATGGCGGTGGCGAGTTTCCCGCCCGTGATCATGAACCCGGCAAGGTTGAAGTCGATGGCAATATCGTCGCTGCCGGAGGATTCGGTGCGTGGACTCTTCAGGTTGAACGAAACTGCAACCTGCCCGCTGCCTGCACTCTGCCCGCTGATCGGTACAACCTGCCCGCTTGGCGATGCCGAGGTGAAGACGGTTGCATCAGCTCCAAGCACAACGCGCGCCATTGTGTAGATACCGGGCGTAACGCTACCGGAGCCGAGGAATGCGAAGAGCGGGCCATGGGAGTCGTGCAGCGACGCCAGGTCGACGACGACTCCGGATGGATCGGACCATGCCGATAGAGGCGCGCCGTGGGCCGTGGCCAGTTCCACGTGATACAGGGTTACCCAGACGTGCGTGTATGGCGAACCTGGCGTATCCGTCATCCACGTGTTGATAGCGGCCGAACGGGTTGCGCCAGGGCCGCCACTTGAGCCGGTACCGCCGCCACCGCCGCATCCGGCAAGCCCAATGGCGGCAAGCACCAATAGCGCCAGGGCAGTTCGAGTTTTCATGGTTCGTCTCCTCACAAAGCGCAGGCTGTTGACGGTGGGGATACCGTTAAGACGACCGGGATCTGCACAATGTTCTCACTACCGAACGCGTACGCAAATCTCCGGCGTGGCAGCCAAATCGATTGTGCCTACATACTCGAGCTCGCGAAACCGCCCGTTGTAATCCAGCCCGCAGCCCACCACGAACTCCGGACCGATTTCAAAGCCTACGAAATCCGGCGTGCAGACGCGTTCGGCTCTGTGTCTGCGGCTCAGCAGCGCACAGCTCCGCAGGCTTCGTGGCGCCACAGGAAGCATGCGTGCCAGCAGCCACTCCAGCGTCTGTCCGGTATCGACAATATCCTCAACAATCAACACGTCGCGGTCGCCTATCGGTTCAGTCAGGTCCTGTAAGAGGCGCAGAGTGCCGGATTGCGCGCCGCTGTAGCTGGCGACGCGGATGAAGTCGAAAGTGAGCGGTACCGAAATGGCGCGAGCCAGCTCTGCTGCAAAAAAGAACGCCCCATGAAGCACTACCACCAGGTGCAGCGGTCCACTGCGATTCACTGCGGATACAGCGTCGCCAAGTTCCTGAACCCGGCGCGCCACGTCGCGCGCGGATATCAGTTCATGAACAGTCAACTCATCCGCGGAGGCTTGTGATGCGTTGCACCCGCTCACTACCACTCCTTCGGAACCGGCACGTCCAGCACCTTGGAGAGAAACGCCCAGCGATCGGCCGTTTCTTCCAGGATTTTGGAGATCGGCTTCCCGCCACCGTGCCCGGCGCGTGTTTCTATGCGGATGAGGACGGGGTTTGGCCCCGCCTGCGCCCACTGCATTTCGGCGGTGAACTTGAAGCTGTGGGCCGGTACCACCCGATCATCGTGATCGCTGGTTGTAACCAGGGTGGCGGGATAGTGCGTGCCCTTATGAATGTTCTGGAGCGGTGAGTAAGCACGCAGAACCTTGAAATCGGCCGGATTCTCAGGCGAACCATACTCGGATTGCCAACCCCAGCCGATGGTGAACTTGTTGAAGCGGAGCATGTCCATCACACCGACCTCTGGGACGGCTGCTGCAAACAGGTCCGGCCGCTGGGTTTCGCAGGCGCCCACCAAAAGCCCACCGTTGCTGCCACCACCAATCGAAAGCTTCGGTGTCGAGGTGTAACGGTTGGAGATCAGCCACTGCGCGGCGGCGATGAAGTCATCAAAAACGTTCTGCTTCTTGTGCTTCATGCCTGCCTTGTGCCATGCCTCTCCATACTCACCACCACCGCGGATATTCGCCACGGCGAATATCCCGCCCATATCCAGCCATACCGGTATGGAGGGTGAGAAGAACGGCGTGATCGAGATGTCGAAACCGCCGTACCCGTACAGGTACACGGGGTTCTTACCGTTGCGTACCACGCCCTTTTTGTAGACCAGAAACATGGGTACGCGCGTGCCATCTTTGCTGTGATAGAACACCTGGCGAACCACATAGTTGGCCGGCTCGAAGTCGACCGTTGGCCGTTTGTAAAGGTAGCTCCGCCCGGTGGCAATATCGTAGCGATAGATGGTATTCGGACGTGTGAAACTTGTAAACGAGTAGAAGGTCTCCTTGTCGAGCGACGTTCCGGAAAAGCCCGTCGCGTACCCGATAGCCGGCAGTTTGATCTCGCCCGCCGGCGCGCCGGTTTCGCTGAAGATGCGTACGCGTGAACTTGCGTCCTTCAGGTACGAGACGATGATCCGGCCACCCACCATCGAAGCTCCGTCGATCGCGTCCGACTGCTCGGCGACCACCGTGTGTCGTGCTTCGGGATGCTGGATATCGATGGAGATGACGCGCTTCATCGGCGCGCCAAGATCGGTGGAGAAGAAGAACTTCGGTCCAACGTTGCCAATGAAGTTGTACTGGGCGTCGAAGCCATCGAGCAGCTTGACAACTTTTCCGCCGCCGGCCGGAATGGATGGCTGGAGGGGATTCCCGAGATCCTGATAGTAGACGCGATTCCTTGTTTCCGTGCCAACCCACACGGTGATGATGAGGTAGTGACCGTCATCGGTTACGCTGCCGTCGAATCCCCAGTCCTTGTTCTTTTTGCTCTGATAGATCAGTGTATCGGCGGATTGCGGCGTACCGAGGCGGTGGTAATACAGCTTCTGATAGTAGTTGGCGGCCTGGAGTTTGGCCTGCGGATCCGGCGCGTCGTACGCACTGTAGAAGAAGCCCCTGTTATCGTGCGTCCAGCTTGCGCCTGAAAACTTGCTCCATTTGATGTCGTCACTGGTGTCTTCACCGGTGGCCACGTCGCGAACTTTCCACTCCATCCAGTCTGAGCCCGCAGACTGCACGCTGTAGGCAATGTACTTACCGTCCCAGCTCGGGACTATTGAGCCCAGAGCCACAGTTCCATCGGCGCTCAGTTTGTTGGGATCGATGAGCACGCGTGGCTCGCCCTTCAAGCCGTAGCTGGTGTAGAGAACCGCCTGATTCTGCAGTCCATCGTTTTTGCTGAAGAAGTAGTGTCCGGCCCGATGCTCGGGCATGCCGTAGCGCTCATAGTTCCAGAGCTTCTGGAGCCGATGGAGAATTCGCGCGCGGCCGGGAACCTTGTCCAGCCAGCCGAAGGTCAACTGGTTCTCCGCCTCAATCCAGGCGTGCGTTTCGGGTGAATTGGCATCTTCCAACCAGCGGTAAGGATCCGGCACACGCACGGCGCCGTACTCATCTACGACGGTGCCGCGAGGCGCTGCTGGATAGTGGATCGGACCACGCTTCTCCAGGCGGGCGCCCCCATCGGAAACGAGGGACGCCAGCAAAACGACTGCTGCCACAACGGGAAGATTAAGCAAGTGATCGTATTCCTTTCCAAATTCTCCAAAGCTGCCGATGCCGGGCAGCGCCTCATCGGGCAGTACTCTACCTATGCCAGATCAAAGGGTTCTGACGATCGTTGTTCAGCACGTCGCCAGGCTTGAGGGCAGCAAAATAGTCTGGCGGCAGTACGTTCTGTGTACCGTTGAACGTACTACCGTCGGGCATGTAGGCGCAAGTCATAGCGCGCCGCGGTCGTGGAGTCATATTGGCGCCGGCTCCGTGTGCCGTGCGGCCATTGTGAAACACGGCGCTGCCGGCGGCGCAGTCGGCCGGGACGGCATCCAGCTTTTCCCACTCCGGGTAGCTGTCGAACAGGCTGCGCTGATTCGTGCTGATACCGGCGTTTTTGCCGGTGAACTGCTTATGGGTTCCGGGCAGGTACCAGAGGCATCCGTTCGCGAGCGTCGCGTCGTCTAGAGCGACCCAGATTGAGAGTGAATCCGGCGATGTGAATGACCAGTACGGGTTATCCAGATGCCATCCCGTTGGATTGCCCCATGGCTGCTTGTAGAGCGCCTGGTCGTGCCAGATCCGTATTCCGTCGACGCCGGCGAGCGAACCGGCCATTCGTCCAAGTCGCGGGTCGAGCATCAGGTCCGCCATGCCGGCGTGCGTATCGGCGAGGCGCACGCACTGTACAAAAACCTGCGCGTAGAAGTTGTTGGGATCTGCCTGGTTGGTCCAGGCCGTTCGGTCGAGACCGTCGGATTTGGCGGCAGCCTCCAGGCGCTGTTCCACGGCCTCATCCGTTACGCTGCGCCACGTGTTCAACTCGCCGTCGGTCAGAAAATTCGGTATGATGAGGAAGCCATCACGCTGGTAACGCTCAATCTGCTCCTGCGACACATCCGTAAGCATGGCAGTCTGCTGCTCCTGGCCCGCTGAATCGGGGGAATGGACGTTTACATCCATGGCAGGTTACCCCGAAAAGTCAACCAATCGCCTCTATAGCCGGTCCGGATGCTGCCTGTGAAAACCGTGGACGGCTCAACTCCCGTCCACCGGTACTGCGGTTCCGCATCCGCCCGGTGCGAATTCGACACGGTACCGGTTGAAGCGCCGATCGAGATTTGCGCCGGCATTGTTTCCGCGGGCCGACGTACGCACCTCCCACTGGGAATAACCTTGCGCACACCCGGCGCCGATGTGGACCTGGTTACCGGCTGGCTCTTCGCCGAAGGTGTGGTTGACCGTATGGCCGATATCATGTCGCTGGAGTGTGGTGGCGATGACCATGGTGACCGAGTGGTAGCCGAGTTGTCGCCCGGCGCATCGGCACGGGCAGCGGGACGAAGCCGCTCCTCCACATCCACGGCCGCTTGTGGCGCCTGCAGCCATGGGTCGCTCGTCACGCTCGCGGAGACGCCGGCGCCACCGGTGCCCAATTCGGTAACGTTTGGGCCTGCCGAGTTGTGCGCCGTGCCGCATCAAGTGCGCAGCCGCCAGCCTCACTTCGCACGGACAGGCGGAGTGCACGCGGCCGCGCTCTTTCAGCCCGACGGAACTGTGCTGGCGGTGGGCGAGGACATCGGCCGTCATAACGCGCTGGACAAAGTCATCGGGTCGCATCTGCGCGCCGGCAAAGCGTTTGACGGTCTCGGCGTGTTCCTGAGTGGCAGGTCGGGATACGAGCTGATACAAAAGGCGGCACGCGCCCAACTCGAACTGGTCGCCTCGGTAGGCGCTCCAAGCAGTCTGGCAATTCAGTTAGCGAACCGGTGTGGCGTAACGTTGGTCGGTTTCCTGCGAGGAGACGAGTTTAACGTATACACCCACGCCGACCGCATACAGGCGAATTCGCCTGCGGAGGTACGTGATGAAGCTTAGGGTCCGCGGCGATTCGATCCGCATGCGGCTGACCCGCACGGAGGTGGAGCGATTGACAACGGCCGGCGAGGTGCATGATGCCGTGCACTTCGACAGCGGCAGCGCCGTAATGGCATACGCCATTCAGACCTGTGCGAACGTAGCCGTGGCATGGGCCGAGTTCACCGACGGCACGCTGCGAGTTATTGCCGACCGCGAGACCATAAGGCTGTGGGCAAGCTCGGATGAGGTAGCGCTGCAGTGGAACGGCACGCTGCCGGCAATTCTTATCGAGAAAGACTTCGCCTGCCTGCAGCCACGAGTCGATGAGGACCGTGCCGACCTGTTTCCGAATCCACACGCGGACCGCTGCAGTTGACCGGAATGCGGACCGTTTTGCTGATGGGGGCGAGCCAGGGGATCGGTCGGGCAGTGGCGCTTCGGTTCGCCGCTCACGACTGCTGCATTCTGGTCGGCGATCGAAATGCCGAACTGGCAGAGCGGTTGTCCGATGAGGTTGCGAGCGTGTTTGGCGCCGGTCGGGCCGCCTGGCGGCTTGCGGACTGCACCAACAGCCTATCCGCGGCGAATTTCGCACGAGCCGCCATTGAGGAGTTCGGGCAGGCCGACGTGCTGGCGCACGTGGCCGGCATTTTCATCCCGCCCCGCCCGGAGTCCGCGCGCAGCAATTCCGCCGATACCCTGCGCACCCTCGAGGTGAACGTGGCGGGCGCCTTGACGATGGCGGAAGCGGCTCGCGATGTGATAGTCTCCACCTCCGGTAAAGGGTGCATGGTGCTGATATCCAGTGCCAACGCGGTGGTGGCGAAGTCTGGCAGTATCGCCTACGACACCAGCAAGGCCGCCGTCAGTCACCTGGTGCGGGAGCTTGCCGTTAGTTGCGCGCCGCACATCCGGGTCAATGGAGTAGCGCCGGCCGGAGTCGTGGAGGGCTCCGGCCAGTTTCCACGTGAGCGGCTGCTATCGTCGCTCGCCAAATACGCGATACCGCATCATGACTCGGAAAGCACGGATAAGCTCGCCACAAAGCTCGGGGATTTCTACGCGGAGCGGACCCTCCTCAAGCGATCCGTGCCGCCGGATGCGGTCGCAGAGGCGGTGGTGGCCCTTTGCAGTGACGGTTTCGGTTGGACAACCGGTCATGTGGTACCGGTAGATGCCGGCCTGCCGGACGCATTTCTACGATAGGCCATCTGCAACGCTTCCGCTAGCGGTTGCCTACGGTTAGTAACTCAACAGGGATCGATCCCAACTCGCAACATGCCGATCGAACTTGAGTTTACGGGCTGGGAAGGCCTCTTTCTACCGCTCCTCGTAGCATCGCTTCATCGCCGGTTCGTGGCGCAAGACGATTGGGACATGGGCGCGGTTGTGGTGGTACTCCGCAGCGCACGCGGTAGAGCAAGGCTGCTGCAGCTCCTCGCCGAGCGTGCCGCGGCTGACCACCTGCTGCTGACTCCGCCGGATATCGTAACGCCGGGCCGACTGCCGGAAGCTTTGATGGCGCACGGCACGGCTGAGCCACCGGACATCGTGGATGCACTGGCATGGCTTACTGCAGTGCATACCCACGGTGGGGACGTACTCGCTGACCTTTTGGGTCCCGCCGCTGAAGCCGGTAGCGGCGGACGCATGATGCGCAGTCTCAGCGACGACATTCGGGCACTCTATCTCGAGCTCTCTGCGGCCGGCCTGTCCATGCTGGAGGCATCGCGACGGCTCATGGCTGCCGGATTTGCCGATGCCGGCACTCGGATTGCGGGCCTCGAAGCGATTGTGTCGGAACATAACCGGCTGGTCGAAGCGGCTGGCTTCGTGGATCGCGAGGCCCAGCGGGCAACGACGGCTCTGCACGGTGATCTGCGATGCGACCGGACGATCGTTCTGGCCGGCGTGGTGGAGCTACCCGTGCCGGCTCGCGATATGCTGCTGAAGAGCGGCGCACAGGCAATCGCTCTCGTTCATGCACCGGAATCTGCGGCCGAGGGCTTCGATGCGTTGGGATGTCTCGATCCGGAGTACTGGCTCAACCGTGAGAACGCCGCGGGTGATCTACGGATCCTCACGGTCAAGCGGCCGGCGGAGCAGGCGCCGGCGATCGCCCTCCTGTTGAACGAAATCGGCGGTGACCTCGAGGCCGACGCAGTTACCGTTGGCTTGTGCGACGAGCGGCTGGCCGCACAAATGCAGCGTGAACTTACCGGCGCCGGAGTACCGTGCCGAATTGCGGCAGGAACGGAGCTTTCGAAAAGCACCGTATTCAAGCTTCTACGCAGCATAGCCGCGTACGTTGAGCGTCCAACGCCGAGCAACCTGGCCATTCTGGCGCGAGAGCCGGATCTGGCTGCCTGGATGGTCAACACCGGCGTGGTTGCCAACGAAAACATCCTTATACGGGAACTAGACCGATGGATTACCGAACTGACGCCCTGCACGATCACTCCGCCCGTAACATACGGCGCTATCCAACGCCTGCTTGCCGCGCTCGACGGTGTGCTTCATCCCCTCCTCCAGCTGCAGCCCGCATCCGAAACGGCCGCGCAACTTATGCTCGCGCTGGGGGCCATATACCAGTCGGTTGAACTGGCGCCCCACAGAGAGCGATCCCGATCGGCCAGCCTCACCGCGGCGGCGGAGATACTACGCACATGCGCCGGCCTGCGCGCGGATTGCGATCTGAACGCAGCTGTATCCGCGTCGGAACTACTGCGCCTGTTGACGGACTGCCTTGCCGAAACGACCACACCCGATGAGCTTTCGGGCGATGTGGTGGAACTGGCAGGCTGGCTGGAACTTCACCTCGACGACGCGCAAGTACTCTTGCTCGCCAGCGCCAACGATGAGTTCCTGCCGGCGCGTACTCCCGCGAATGCACTCATCACGGCCGACGAGACGGCGTCGCTAGCGACTGTGTCGGCCGGGGAGCGTCTTGCCCGTGACAGCTACCTTTTCGCCGCGATGCGAGTCGGCCGTCGAGCGTTTGCCGTGGTATGCAGCCAGTCAGGCACCGATGAAGAGCCGCTGATGCCGTCCCGGCTGCTGGCGCAGTGCGAGCCGGCTGTTCTGGTCGACCGGATCAAGGCGTTTACCGAATTGCGGCAGCGTTACCACTTCGCGACGCCTGACGTGCCGTCGCCTGCTACCGGCGCGTTTCTCATTCCGCCGCCGGATGGCGCATCGCCCGCACTGGCTGCGATGCCGGTCACGGGTTTCCGTGCCTACTTGCGATGTCCATATCGGTTCTATCTCAAATACGTCCGCCGGGTGCGCGAGCAGCGTGATGACGCCGTGGAGCTGGACCCTGCTGCGTTCGGAAACCTGCTTCATGCCACACTTGCGGCATTCGGGCGCAACGATGCCGTTCGGGACGAGCAGAACCCCGAAACAATTGCCCGCTTCCTCCGAAGCGAGTTAGAGGAACAACTGCGCAAAACGGTTGGGAGTGAGCGCAGCGCCTTTGTAGAGGCGCAGCACATCGCGTTAGAGAGCCGCCTTGAGGTGTTTGCACGGCTTCAAGCGCAGCATGCTGCCGCCGGCTGGCGGATCGTGGCAGCCGAAACAGAATTGGCAGGCGTGCTGCCGGGAACCGCAACCCCGATTACGGGCCGAATCGACCGGATCGATCGGCGTGACGGCCACCTGCTCATTTTGGACTACAAGTCGGGCCGCGTACGAATACCGGAAAAGTCCCATCGCGGCCGTGAAGGTGACCCGACTGCCTGGATCGATCTCCAGCTTCCCGCCTACCTGCTATTGACGGACGCGGCCAAATACGACGCTGAAAGTGCCCGGGCAGGCATCATCTGCCTGCCGGCAGCCCGCAAAGACGCGGCCGTGCACGAGGCAGGCTGGACGGCCGAGGATCTGGCAGCCGCACAGAAGACGGCCGTCGACGTGATCCACAAAGTGGAGGCCGGCATCTTCTGGCCGCCGTCGAGTGAGCCGGACGACGATGACGAACTGAGTCCTATACTGCTGGACAGGACACGAGACTGGGCGTCTGTTCGTCAAGAGTCGGTTGTTTCGGCAGCTTCAGCCGCACGGCGGCCTCCTGCACCCTGATGTCCAGCTCTGAACCAACATCTGAACCGGCGTACACTGCAACTGCAGAGGTCGTCTACGCGTCTGCGGGCACTGGAAAAACCTGGAGTCTGACGCAGCGATACCGCGACGCGCTTGAACGCGGCGCCGAACCCGGCGCGATTCTCGCCACGACATTCACCAGGCTGGCGTCAGCCGAGATTCTGAATCGCGTACTCACTGAACTGGCGACGCACAGCGCCACGGGCGCCGAGGTGCTGACCCGCTTCTGCCGAGGCGCCGACGCACTGCACGTCTCCACCATCGACAGCTTTCTGTCGGCGATAACCTCAGCCTACCGGTACCGGACCGGAATACCGTACGGCGTTCGGTTAACCGACAGCGGCTCACCGGAGGTACAGCGGCTGCTTTCCACATCACTCACGCAGGCGCTTGCGAGCGTGGATCGGCCTGCTCTCGCCGACCTGCTCGCACAGCTTGAGCCCGGCCGCGATATAAGCGCGCCGGCCGCTAAGTTGGTAAGCTCGGTGATGCAGATGCAGGCGCTTTACGTCGAGAGCGGCGATGAAGCCTGGCGGCAATTCGATGCACCACCGGTCGAACTGTGGCGCTACGCCACGGTCGCCGACCGACTCGACGTTGCCTCCGAGGCAGCCGGCGGCAATCCGAGCCTGCAAAAACTGCTTGACAAATGCGCCGCAGCATGCCGCTCGCAGCATCCTCCCGAGCCGGGCACCGAGACCGCATTCAATATCGCCGCTGCGGGTACCTACTCCAGGAAAGAGGTTCCGGATGAAGTGCGCGCGGCTTGCAGTGACTACCGCGACATCAGTATCGCCGCGCTACGGTTTGATACGGCGGCAAAAACGCACGGCCTGGCAAACCTGCTCAGCCGGTTGACGCCCGTATTTACCGAGGAGCGCTTGAGCGCCGGACTCGCGCTGTTCGAGGATGTTACACGTGCGGCTGCGGCGATCGTTGAGGCGGAGGGCGCCGCTTCGGTTTGGCAAAGGATGCGCTGGTCGGTGACCCACCTGATGCTTGATGAGTTTCAGGATACGAGTCGCCTTCAGTGGCGCGTGCTCCTCCCACTCGCCCGCCACTGCATGGCGAGCGGCGCGGCAGGGGGACTCTTCGTAGTCGGCGACACCAAGCAGGCAATTTACGGCTGGCGTGGCGGCTGCGCAGCAATCATGAGCACGCTGCCGGAACAGCTGCTGGGCATTCAACAGAGTCACCTCAAAAAGAACTACCGATCGTCGCAGGTCGTCCTCGACTTCGTCAACCACATTTTTGAGAACCTGGACAGCAACACCGAATTCCGGACACTTGATGCGGAGACCGCCGCAGCATGGAGTTCGGCGTTCCGACGGCATGTAGCCAACGACGCCTCGCGTCCGGGCTGCGTTGTGATATTTGAGTCGCCGGCAGACGGTGAACCGGAGGCCGACGACGGCGATGATGAGACCCCTGCGCGATGTACACCACACGTGGCGTGCGTGGCAGACCGCGTTGCGGAGCTACGGCGCTCGCATCCCGGCGCCACCATAGGCGTACTGGCTCAGCGTGTCAAGTGGGTGCGTTCGGTGGTCGCGGAACTGCATGCGCGCAATATCCCCACGACCGGGGAGGGGGGCGAGCAGCCAGACGAAGATCCGGCGATTACACGCGTCCTGGCCATGCTCACGCTGATCGATCATCCAGGCGACAGCGTATGTGAGCTAGCTGTGAGAAACTCACCGATCGCAGACGCGTTTGGCCTTCAGGCCGACGAGCCGCTTGATAGCTGGCTCCGGGGCATGCGACGGCAGCTTGTAGAGCAAGGTTATGCCGCGACGATCGCGATGGCGCTACAGCGCCTCACCGCCAACGGACAGCTCTCCAGCGCGCAGGTGGAGCGACTTACGCTGCTGGCACGCGCCGCAGATGCCTTCGATGCTCGGGGCGGTGGGAGGCCGATCGAGTTTGTGCGCGAGGTGCGCCATACCAGTTTCCCGGTCCAGGCCGGGTCCGCTGTCCGAGTCATGACCGTGCATGCAGCGAAAGGCCTGCAATTTGACGCCGTGGTGGTGGCCGATATCGATCGGCAAATGCCGGGGACGCTGCCGGAGGCGATTCCAATCCGGAAAGACCCTACTGGGCCCATCATCGGTGTGACCTGCTGGCCAAACAAGCAGCTGCAGGCAGACGACGACACCTTCAAAAAGGCCGCGGACGACTGGCGCGCCGAACAGGTACAGGAGGGGCTGAACAACCTCTATGTAGCCCTGACGCGGGCGCGTCAATGCCTGGTACTGGTGCTGCCGGCTGCAGGCAGGCATCGGCTTTCGGGCGCAACGGTCGTGCGAACCGGAGCGAACCTGCCGTCCTCCGCAGAGGGTATGCCGGGCGACCGCACCATCTATACATCGGGTGACCTGAACTGGACGCTCACGCGCGCGCCTGAGCCGGAAGTCGAACGGATCGCCGTGCCTCAGCCGTCGTTTACAGCCGGCGGCAGTCATACGAGGCGTTATCTGCCGGTTCGCTCGCCATCCATGTCGGAGTCCGCCACGATACGCGGCGCCGACCTGTTCCAGGCGACCGGTTTCGAAGGCAGGAGCCACGGAACGGCGGTGCATGCGATGTTCAGTACAGTCAAGTGGTTGGACGAACACAGTCCGCTTGACGCCGAACTCGTGGACGCGCTGGCAGCTGCAGGAGCAATCTCCGGAGCGACGGACGACCGACTGCCACCCCTGCTCGCTACTTTTCGGGCAATGCTTTCGCGGCCGGTCCTTGCGGCGCTGTTGAGTAGGAGCTCATGGCCGCCTGGAGATGACGCCGAAGTCTGGCGTGAGCGCCGGTTTACCGTGGCGGGAGCCAACGCACTTACGACCGGTGTGTTCGACCGCGTCGTGGTTACGCGGCGCGGTGGGCGCCCGGTCAAGGCTGAGATACTCGACTTCAAGACCGACTTGCCGGGTGCGGACGGTGCCGCCAGGCTGATCGCGCTCTATGCGGGTCAGATGGCCGCGTACCAGACGGCGGCTGCTTCGATGTTGAATCTGGCCGAGAATCAGGTGAGCGCGCGGCTCGTGCTGGTTGGTACCGGCGAGGTCGTCTTGATGCCTGGAGGCGATTCAGGCGGCACGACGTCGTGACTATTGGGAAGCATTCGTTCGATTATTATCCAGCATTGACCGGACGACGAACGATGTGCAAAGCGGCCGGCTAACCAATCCGAGCCGCGTTACTGCGCGAGACGAACTTGAGTTCTCGCTGGCTAGCGGGCCACAGGCCGGCTTTTGAAGGCAAGGCTATCCGTTAACCTGGTCGTGCAATGCAGCATGCCGGACCGGCGACAAGCGGCAGTCCCCGACCGCACCTGCATTAGTCACGTAGGCACGCGCCGACGGTGCCCGACCTGAGTTGCCGATTGGTCCGTATAGGATTCAGGTTGAGCAGTGCATCGATCGCAAACCCCGCACTTCAGTGATTTTTCGAACGGACAATCTTTTGCGGCATCCTCGAGCCCGTGGTTCTATAACCAGAGAGGCGACGGCCCCAACGATAGTCAAGAGGTTGCATGGGCCTGATTGGTCGGATCGCGGTTGGCGGCCGTGCGCATACAATCTACGACTACCCGGAGTGGCACCAATGAGATGGGTACGCCGGACGCCCGAGGCCCTTCGGCCTCCGCTCGCTTTCAGCCGGCGCTTCGTCGCTGTGGTACCATCGACGAAGCCCGAACCGGTGTCGTGAGAACAACGCGATGACAGCGCCCACAGAAGCAAAACTGATTGCCATCGCGCCTCAATTTCTGGTGCCAGACCTGCAGGCGGCCCTCGATTTTTATCTCGAACGGCTGGGCTTTCGCATCGCCTTCCGGTACAGCGATTTCTACGCCGCGGTAGAGCGCGATGGAATGATGATCCATCTCAAGCATTCCGACGAGCCAGACCCCGGCCGCCGCACCAAACAGCACGGCGACCACCTGGATGCCTACATCAGCGTGACTGGTGTGGTGGCCCTGTACGAGGAATACCAGCGGCGCGGCGTTGCGTTTGCCCAGCCGCTTCAGGCCACAGCGTGGGGCACACAGGAGTTTGTTGTTTGGGATAACAGCGGCTACATTCTCTACTTCGGCCAACCATCCTGACAACTGCCCGACCGTCGTCGTTCTGCCGTCCGATCGGCGCGTCGAGTACCACGACAGAGCATCAGGTACGCCATGGGACTGTTGCCACTTAGGCTGCCTATGCGACCTACCGATATGGTGACCGTTTGGCTGGCTCCTGAAGATCGGGACTTCACACGCCGTGCGCTGCGTAGCGCGGAAGGTGGGTAAAGAGACAGGCAGGGTTGCGAGTCGTCCGGTGCCGTTCTCATACCAGCCGGTCGGCCCAACTCTACACTTGTCGCGAGCTCGCGCTCCTGTGCATCGTCATCCTTCTAACGCCTCAGTACGCGATCGCCCCGCATGCGTAACGATGCAGGGCGGGCTGGCAGGCGAAAGAGGCGTGCTCTCCCGGCTGCGAGACCTTCGCGACACCTTAACCGCCATCACCAGCTTCGTGGCGCCAGCGACGATGCGTGGCCTCGTTGACCTGCTCCCGGTTGGGCCGCCGGGCGTGTTCGTGAGCGGAGTCAAACTTTACACAGGGCATATCCACTTTGATAATGGGCTATGGGGGCGGCGACCGAAGAGTGGATGGAAGGCACGGACCCCGAAGAACCGGTCCGGACGGGCACGGGACAACCGCAGATCGGCGCTCGCCAACCTGCAACAAGAACCGGGAAAACCGCAAGCATTGAAAGATGTGTTCATCCCCGTCATCGCGGTCGTCGCGTGTGTTGGCTCGCACAGCCTCAGAGGCGATTGCAGCGCATTTTGAGAGCGGCGATTCTGCGAGAATCGCCGCTCTCAGTCGCGTTGCAGCGCGGGCCAACCGTACGATATCCCGGCAGCATTGCGATGCTGCGACGGGTCTGTGGCGAACCGGCCCTGCCGGTTCGTCGGGGCGTTTGACAGCGGATTTGCACGTTCGCGGCCGTCATCCGCGCTGCCGCCAGACATTGAGAAGGCTCAGGTCCTTACTCCGCGCTAGCAGCGCGATCCATTGCCGTTGAGGGCGTACGGCGGTGTATAATGCCGTGTGCCCACATCACGCAGAGACATCATCAAGGGCCGGCTCGCAACGGCCCGCAAGTGGCTCGATTCGGTAACCGTTCGCCTCACGCCAGACCTGATGGACTGGGCGCCGGCCGAAGGCATGCGCACCGTGGGCGGTCAGCTTGCAGAAATCGTGAGTGTTGAGCTGCCGCTCGTTCCATTTATGAAAAACGGCGTAGCGATGACCGATGCTGAAATGAACGCCGTTGTTGGGGATTGGGACGACTTGGAGAACATGAAGCAGAAGCTCGTTGATATCCGCAACTCCACCTTGCTGTATCTCGCCTCGCTTTCGGAAGCGGAGTTGGACGCGCCAAGTACGGTCAGTGAGGACTGGTATGGCTGTTTCTGGCAGCCAGGCGAGCCGCGTGCCGAGCATTTTGTAAACATCGCCGAGCACGAGTACTACCACGCCGGCCAACTTATCTCCTATATGTGGTTCAGAGGCGATGATCCCTACCGATGGTGAGTGCCGGAGCCGGACTGGAGCATGCGCCGTCGCCGGCGCGCATTAAACGGTATTCGCGCGGTAGCGGCCACAGCTTTCGGGCTGCGACGCAGCCATACCAGAGACGGCAACGTTATGCCGGCACAAACCTTTCCGGCTATGGCCCGTAGCAGCGGGTAAACTAACCAGCCGCGCACACTACGGAGTGATGTCCGAGTTGGTCTAAGGAGCACGACTGGAAATCGTGTAGCGGGCGAAAGCTTGCTCGAGGGTTCGAATCCCTCTCACTCCGCGTTTAGCCGCTGCGCCCGCACCTTGCCGGGCGCAGAAACTGCAGAACCTTGACAGAACGCTTCCGGCCAGCCTCCCGATTGGTACGTCGCGCTATCCGCGCGCTGATTCTGGGCCTCACCGTGGTGCTGGTCTACTTCGGTGGCCAGGGCGCGGCCTTCGTTTACCGGCACCACCTTGCCAATGAGGTGGGCGACGCGTGGCACTTTGCGCCCGTAGCCGGGTTCTCGCGCCGTACCCGTTTCCTGGTGATTGCGCCACACCCGGACGATGAGGCGCTGGGCGCCTCCGGCGCTATCCAACAGACGCTCGAGGCGGGCGGCGCGGTCTGCGTGGTGGTTGTAACCAATGGCGATGGCTTTGCCACTGCCGTCAAGCGTCAGTTCCGCACGATGACCCCAACGCCCGCCAATTATGTGGCGTTTGGCGAAATGCGCCAGCAAGAGACGCTGCGCGCCATGCGCGTCCTTGGCGTACCATCAGCCAACGTTGACTTCCTCGGTTATCCCGATGGTGGCGTCAACCATATCTGGATGAACCACTGGTCGCCGCTCGATCCCTATCTATCGCGAGATACGCGCAGCCGGCGATCGCCCTACACGCTGGCATATCGGCAGGGCGCACCGTATTGTGGCGCCGCCATTCTCGCCGACCTTCGGCAGATTATGGTGCAGTTTCAGCCAACCGTGATTGCCGTATGCCATCCCGATGAGGATCATCCGGACCATCGCGCAGTAGCGGCGTTCACCGACCTTGCTCTACAAACTGTGCGCGACGGGCCGAGTCCGCCGGCATGGTCCCGTTCGGCTCTGCTTATCCACTATCTCATCCACCGCGGCGACTGGCCGCTGCCGCAGGGCTTGGACGCCCGCGACCCGCTCCTTCCGCCGGCCGAAATGGCAGCGCTGGATACGCAGTGGCGAGAGCTTCCAGTTACCACCGGCCAGGAGGAAAACAAGGAGCAGGCGATCCGTATGTACGCAACGCAGATGGCGATTATGCAGCCGTTTCTGCAATCGTTCGTCCGCGCAACCGAACTGTACGGAACCATACAAGAGGGTTCCGTCCCAATACTTGCCAACCAGGCCGGACTGCAGCACGTTCAGTGGTCGGCAGTGGTGCCGGCGCTCCTCGACCCGGTGCGCGACAACATGCTGGCAGATCTGCAGGGCAGCGGAGACATTCGTGCCCTGTACGTATGTCACGACAGCCGGCGCGTCTATTTCCGGATGGAGCTGCGGCAGCGGCCAACTCAGGCGTTCCGGTACTCGTTCACCGTGAGGCCGTTTCGGGAGGTGGACTTGAGTCCGGACGCCGCTCTGGAAGTGGATGTTGGCGCCGGTGGCAAGAACGTAGCGGATCCCCCCGGACTGACCACGAAATGGACCTCGGACTCGGTGCAGGCCAGCGTGCCGATCGCCGACCTCGACCCGTCTACGGACCATCCTCTCCAATTCATCAGCATTTCCGGCACCGCCTCGCTAGCGGGAGTGACTGTGGATGTAACCGGCGCCCGGATCCTCGCTTGGTAGGTGCCGGAAACCAGCAAGTTCGGATTGGTGTTCTCGGCGGGGTGTTCAATCCGATCCACTTTGGGCATCTGCAGGTTGCCGAGGAAGCCGTTCGGGTATTGGGACTTCATACGCTGCTGGTTATGCCAAATGGCTACCCGCCGCACAAGTTCGGCGAAGCGCTGGCGCTGCCCGGTCATCGGCTGGCGATGGCGCAGTTAGCCATTCTTGGCCACCAGCGATTTGAATGCTGCGAAATCGAGATGGCGCCACCGGGTCCGCACTATACCGTTGATACCATGAGTGCGCTATTGCTGCGCTACCCAGGCGCCGACTTCTGGCAGATAATTGGCGCAGATACGCTGCCGCAACTCGCCGGCTGGCGCGGCATCGACGCACTTTGCAAGATGGTCCGGTTTTGTGTTGCAGCGCGTGGTTGTGCTGAACCGGCCGCGCATTCTGTGGCTTCCGTACCGTACCGTGGTGCACGCGTAACGGCCCTCGAGATGCCACCGAATAGTATTAGTTCCAGCGATATCCGGGACCGTGTTCGACGAGGCCAGTCGATCCGTGAGCTAACACCGGCCGCCGTTTGCGAGTATATTGAACAGCACAATCTGTATCGCTGATGGCGTGCGCGGGAGATGAGCCGATGCCGGCGCGTAAGAAACAGGCCGAACAAACTACCGATTCTGAGTTCCGATGCCGTCTGGTGGCCGCAGCGGCCGACTCACTGCGCGCGTCCGACATTGTGGCGCTGGACCTACGTCCGCTCACAATCATTGCCGACTTCTTTGTGATCTGTACAGGCAAATCCAGTGTGCAGATTCGCTCCATTGCCGACCGGATGGAGGAGCGAATGCGCGCACAAGGTTACCGGAAGCACCGGATTGAAGGATATCGCGACGGCACGTGGATTCTTCTGGATTATGGCGACGTGGTTGCCCACGTGATGGCCGCCGAAGCTCGTGAATTCTACAATCTGGAGACGTTCTGGGCAGCGGCCGAGCGCCTGGAGTTGGTGCTGGACGTTGAGTCCACTGCCACCCCACCGGAGCTGCCGGCCGTGCGGACCACCTCCGCTCGCACGCGTACAACAAAGAGCCCGGCGCTTCAAATCCAGACCTGATCGCGGTACGACGACGCTGCAATGGAAACTCCGGAAGCGCATCAGAGCTCGAACCCGACGCCTGCCACCGGATCTGGTAACGGCGACGCGATACGCGACGACCCACAGCAGCGACGTAAGGTAGAGGCGGAGTTGGCGCGTCTGGGACTTGCTCCAGACGCCATCCGCCGCTTCGTGGATAGTGACGCGCATGCTGCGGACCGCCCTCCAGCAGATATTGCCAAACCACGAGCCGCTGCGGTCGGAAAAGCGTCACTTGAATCGCTTGCAGCGATGGCCGCCGAGTTGGCAGCAGCCAATGCGTCCAAACGACTGGAAGAGCTGAAGCAGGTCGATTTGGGCCTTCCACCGGTTCGCGAAGTGACCCGTGAGGAGGCCGAACGTGCGGAAACGATGCTGCGCGAGGCGCAGATGCTTCGGCGACGCGAAAAGTGGAACGATGCCATCGCCAAATGCCACGAAGCAATCAACGTGGCCCCTACCGACGCGGCCGGGATCGAGATGCTGGGCGACCTCTACCAGAGCGTTGGACGAGTCCAGGAAGCCATGGCGGCATACAAGCATGCGGTCACCATCAATCCCAAGCGAGTAGGCGCTGAGCGGAAGTTTGGGGATCTTCTCATGCGGCAGGAGCAATGGTCGCACGGTGATCCGGAGGCGATGCCGGTCAATCCCTTCGCGGCCGTTCTACTCTCCATGCTCATCCCGGGCGCCGGACAGATCCACAATCACGACACGCTCAAGGGCATTGTCTGCCTGGTGCTTGACGGCGTATTCGGCTGGGTGCTCACGGCTACGTCGGTCGGCTTTCCGGCGTTTCGAACCGGGCGAGGGCTCCATACCACCCCGTTTGTTACGATGGCAGTTGCCGGCATATACTACATTGCGGTTTTGATGGACGCAAACCTCGTGGCACGCGCTGGAGGTAAACATCGCGACTGATTTTGATGCCCCGATGACTACAGACCAGTCGGCAGCGAATCGCGGTATCGCCTGGGGCCGATGCGTACGTTCCGCTGGGCGGCTTTTCGTGCTCAGTGGTCCATCGGGCGTGGGTAAGGACACGCTCTTTGCACAGTCGCGCCAGCAGCTGAGCCAGATGGAGCGAAGCGTCAGCTGCACCACGCGGAAGCCGCGCCTGGGTGAGCGCGACGGCGTTGACTACCACTTTTGGAGCGAGGAACGTTTCTCCGAATCGGTAAGCAGCGGAGATTTTCTCGAATCCGCGGAATATGGCGGCAACTGGTACGGCACGCTCCGGGATCCGGTGGTGCACTTGCTGTCTACGGGCATCGACGTGATGCTGATTATCGAAGTGAAGGGCGCGCTAAAGGCGCGGGCAAGTATTCCCGATGCCGTGTTGATCTATGTAGCGCCACCCAGCTTCGCCGAACTGCGACGGCGGCTTGAGAACCGGCCCGACTTTAGCGCCGAGAAGATCGCAGCCCGGCTGGCGATAGCCGTTGAGGAGCTTGCCAGCGTTCCGGAGTACGACTACCTGATTGTAAACCAGCAACTGGATGCGGCCGCTGCGCAGCTTTCGGAGGTGGTGCGTTCAGAGCGCCTTCGCATCGATCCGGTGGCCGCGGCATCCCTGGCGTCCGGCCTTCAACGCGAGCTGGTGGCGCCACGAAATGGCTGAGCATTCCGGGCCGTCGATCCTGTTGTGTGTTGGCGGCAGTATAGCGGCATACAAAGCCGCGGACCTCTGCAGCGGCCTGCTGAAGCTGGGCGCTGAGGTGACCGTGGCCCTAACGGCCTCCGCGACGAGATTCATAGGGCCGGCCACGTTCCGCGGCCTGACAGGCTCGGATCCGCTGACCGACGTATTTGATGAGCCGATCGCGCACCGGATGGCACACATTGCAGTGGCGCAACACGCCGCTCTGGTACTTGTAGCGCCAGCGACGGCAAACCTGCTTGCCAAAATGGCTGCCGGCATCGCCGATGACATCGTTACCACATGCTTGCTGGCTGTGCCCAAACAGACACCGGTGCTAGCTGCACCAGCCATGAACACGGCGATGTGGGAGCATGCCGCAACGCGGGCCAATGTTGAGCTGCTGCAGAAGCGCGGGGTGCAGTTGATACCGCCCGACTCCGGCCTTCTTGCATGTGGCGATATTGGCGAAGGACGGCTTGCCAACGTGGCCACGATAATGGCCGAAGTACAGAGCCGCCTTGCTGTGTCCACCAGCCTCGCCGGCCTACGTGTGCTGATTACCGCCGGCGCCACGCGTGAGCCGCTGGACCCCATCCGGTTTCTATCTAACCGCTCCAGCGGAAAGATGGGCTTTGCCCTCGCCGAAGTTGCCAGGGAGCGCGGCGCCGCTGTGACCGTCCTGGCAGGCTTCACCACGGCGCCAGAGCCGGCCGGCATCCGCGTGGTGCGCGCATCGTCAGCAGCAGAGATGCATGCTTTGGCGCTCGACCTGTGCGGCGAAACCGATGTGATTATCGCGGCGGCCGCGGTAGCCGACTACACGCCCGTGGCGCCCGCCTCGGCAAAACTGAAGAAGCTGCAGAGCGGCGAGAAGCTGACGGTGGAGTTCGTGCGAACGCCCGACATCCTCGCAGATATCTCCGCGGCACGTCGCCCGGGCCAGACCATCGTGGGCTTCGCCGCCGAAACGCACGACCTCGCAGCCCATGCGCGCCAGAAACTAAAATCCAAGGCACTCGATCTGGTGGTTGGAAACAACGTAATGCGCCGCGGCGCCGGCTTTGAGACCGACACCAATGCCATTACCATCATCTGGCCGGACGGGCGGAGTGAAGAGCACGATGTGATGCCAAAGCGGGCTGTTGCCGATCGCATCTGGGATGCGATTGAGCTTGCGCGCCGAAGTTCGTGATTGCGCAGCTGCTCGATTCTCGCTACCGGCGCACGGTGGATTGGGCGCTTTTTGCCATTACCGCAGTGCTGTGCGCACTCGGCATTGTGTTCATCTTCAGCGCTACCCGCGGCCTTCCGGGCGAGGCCTGGAAAAAACAGTTGTTGGCAATTGTGCTTGGCTGCTTTGCGCTGGTCGCTGCGATGCGCGTCGATTTTCATCGCTATACGCGCTACTGCACCCGCCTGTACGTTGCCACCCTGATTCTCCTCATTATTGTGCTGAAAGCCGCACCGGCAACCAACGGAGCCGCCCGCTGGATCCGCATCGGAGGCTTTCCGTTTCAGCCGTCCGAGTTTGCGAAGCTCGTCGTCATCTATGGCCTGGCTGTTTTCCTCAAGAACCGGCAGGAAGAGATCGGCGAACTCCGGACGGTGCTGCTCTCCCTGGCGTGGGTAGCTGTACCGATGGCTCTTATCTTCAAGCAGCCGGATCTTGGTACAGCGCTGGTCATATTTGCAATATGGCTAGGCATGGTGTTCATGGCCGGTGGTCGCCTCCGGCATATCGGCGGTCTCCTGGCGATTGGCGCCGTACTGTTCGTGGGGCTCTGGTTCAGCGGGCGGGTGTTGAAGCACTACCAAAAGAACCGGCTCATCGCATTTGTCAATCCGGAAGCCGAACCCAAGGAGGCCGGATATCACATCCTTCAGGCGCGCATCGCGATCGGTTCCGGCCAGATGTGGGGCCAGGGCTACCTCAAAGGCACCGAGGTTCATGGCGGGTATATACCGGAGCGGCAATCGGACTTCATATTCACCGATATCGGTGAAGAGTGGGGCTTTGTAGGCGCACTCGCCGTTATCGGCCTTTACGTAGCGCTATTGTGGCGCGGTGCGCTTGTTGTGGCGGCGGCTTCACAGGATTTTCTCGGCCAGATGATCGCCACCGGAATCGTAACGATGTTGGCAGTGCATGTGCTGGTGAATATCGGCATGAATGTGGGCATCATGCCGGTAACCGGGGTGCCGCTGCCGCTGATCTCGGTGGGGGGCAGCAACGTCGTCTCTACACTTATCGCCGTGGGCCTGTTGCAATCGGTAGGCATCAGGCACCACCGCCTGCTCTTCTAGCCCCAGCTACCTCGACAGGGCGACGATCCGCGCGGCAGCCTCTTCCATGGTTGCCATCGGGATGAGGCGGCTGCCTTTGAGAATAGCGGCCCCCTCCTCGGCGCGCGTGCCGGCCAGGCGAACCACAATCGGCAGCTTCAACTCCACACCATCGATCGCGCTCAGTATGCCGTGCGCCACCTCATCACAGCGCGTTATGCCGCCAAAAATGTTGATGAGGATGCCGCGCACGTTCGTGTCACTCATCACCAGGTTGATGCAGCTGCGAACACGCTCGGCTTGCGCTCCGCCGCCTACATCCAGAAAGTTAGCGGGAGACCCACCCGCGCGCTTCACCTCGTCCATGGTTGTCATGGTGAGGCCGGCGCCGTTGCAGATGATGCCGATATCTCCACCTAAATGCACGTACGCAATATCCTGTTTGTGGGCCTCGGCCTCTATCGGATCCTCTTCCGCCGATTCGGCCCACTGCGCCAGTTCCGGATGGCGGAACAGAGCGCTGTCATCCACCTCAAACTTGGCGTCGGCGGCAACTACGGCGCCATCGGCCGTGATGGCTAGTGGATTGACTTCAACGAGCGCGCCATCCATGGCGGTAAAGCACTTGTAGAGCTGCGCGCCAAGCGTTACGATTCTATTGACAGCCGCGCGGTTAAGACCGGCGCGGTACGCTGCGTCTCGCAGGGCAAATTCGCACAAGCCGACGAGCGGATCGACGTCCACCTTTACGATGGCCTCCGGCGTCTCTTCAGCCACCTGCTCTATATCCATGCCGCCCTTGGCGCTCAGCATCACCACGTTATGGCGGGTTGTCCGGTCCGGCACAATCCCAAGATAGTATTCGCTCGTAATCTCAATGGGCGCTTCAATAAGCAGCCGGTCGATGCGGAGGCCGTCCGGCGCCTGTTTGGTCTTGAGAAGCATCCCCAGCAGTTGGCCGGCGACCTCCACAGCCTCTGATGCCGAGTGCACCACACGAATGCCACCGGCTTTGCCCCGGCCCCCAGTATGGACCTGGGCTTTCAGCACACCGGCGCCGCCAAGCCGCTCAACGGCCGCGGCGGCCTCAGCGGCTTCGACGATGACCCCGGCATTTGCCGGCACGGCCACGCCCCACCGTGCGAAAACCTCTTTTGCCTGATACTCATGCAGTTTCAACTTGGTACACTCCGGAACGGAAGGTTTAGGCGCCGGCGGCCTGCAAAACTTGCAACATCTGGCGCAACATTCCGAATAGATTCGTATTTATAGTCTAGCGGCTTTGCCATTTTGGCGCAACAGGCGCCCAGACCTCGTTCGGTTGCAAATCGGGCGGCTGGCGGGAGGCGTGTATTACCGCTGCATCACACTTGAATACCCATTTGGGTTTCACACACCCTGCCGACACGCGCCAGTGGCGAAACGGTCGGCGTGACCGGCCGTTTTGAGGCTTGACGCCATTGACCGGTATGTGCGCAACGTGGTAAACTATCGTTTCGTGTTCAGAAATAGGAGGGCTTTCTGTTGAAGGAAATTCAGCACGCCACCAAGCGTGTTTCCCACGTGGTCGAGATCCCCAGCCTGGTTGAGCTTCAGTTGGATTCGTACAAGTGGTTTCTGGAAGAAGGCCTGCACGAGCTATTTGAGAGCTTTTCGCCCATTCGAGACTTTCAAGGCAAAACCGAGATCTATCTCGAAGATTTTACCATTGGCGAGCCGAAGTACTCGGTGGAGGAGTGTCGCGATCGCGACATGACCTTTGAGGCGCCGATCAAGGCCTCCATCTCAGTTGTACACTCCAACGACGAGCGCGTAAGGAGCGAGGTCTATCTCGGCGATCTGCCGCTGATGACGGATAAGGGCACCTTTGTCATCAACGGCGCCGAGCGGGTGGTGGTAAGCCAGCTGGCGCGCTCGCCCGGCGTCTACTTTGAAGATGACATCTCGTATTCGGGCAGGTTTCTCTACCACGCCAAGATCATTCCCCAAGAGGGCGCGTGGATTGAAGTGGAAGCCGACGATGACTGCAAGGTAACGCTGCGCATCGGTCAACTGAAGAAGATACCGCTCACCACGCTGCTGCGCGCGCTGAACGAGTTTGCGCCGGCTCGCCTGCCGTTGCGCATGCCGATATCGGCGGCGATCAACAGCGCCTTGATCTATTCCAAGCCGAATCTCGTAGACGGCTCGCCCGACAAGGGTCCAGTCGCCAGCGGATTCCTGACGCGCGTCTTCGCCGAGGCTGTTGCGGATAGCAAAACCGGCGAGGTTCTCGCCAGCGCCGGCACAGCCGCCACGCAGGCCCGCCTCACGGAACTGGCTGCAAAGCTTGGCGACAGCCACGAGGTGGTGGTTGAAACGCCCAGCGTCACCACGCTGGATATCGTACGCGCATTCGGCCAGAAGGCAAAACTCACCGAGGTTACTCCCGAAGCGCTCACAGGAGTGCGTTTGGCTCAGGATGTTACTGACGCCAAAGGAAAGGTGATCGCGCGCGCCTACCAGGCGCTGGACCGTACATCGGCGACCGCCATTAGCGAGTTGGGCCTGGATTCGGTAGATATCATTCAACTGAGCCCTTACGTAGCGGCGACGCTGGCGATTGACATCAACAACGAGCCTGACCCGGGCAAAAACGACGACGAAGCCTACAGGACGTCGGTGATTACGCAGGCGCTGCTGGATATTCAGAAGACGGTGCGACCCTCCGAGCCGTCCACGTATGAATCGGCGCGCACCCTCATCCTTGGCACGTTCTACGACCCTCGTCGCTACGACACCGCCAAGGTGGGACGGTTCAAGATCAACAAGAAGCTGGAGCAGACGCTTCCCCTTTCCGCCCGCACTTTGTGCAGGGAGGATCTTGTCGGCATTCTGCGATACATCATCAATCTGAACGCCGGCAAGGGCACCAAAGACGATATCGACCATCTCGAGAACAAGCGCGTTCGTAGTGTAGGCGAGCTGCTGGCGTCGCAGCTGCGCATGGGCTTCATGCGGATGGAGAAGGTAGCCCGCGAGCGGATGGCCTCTGCGGATGCCGAAAACGTCTCCGCACAAACGGTTCTCAGCGTCAAGCCGATCAGCGCCAGTATCAAGAGCTTCTTCGGCAGCAGTCAGTTGAGCCAGTTTATGGATCAGACGAATCCGCTGGCAGAGATTACGGCAAAGCGCAAGCTCTCGGCGTTGGGGCCCGGCGGCCTGTCACGCCAGAGCGCCAAACTCGAGGTGCGCGACGTTCACCACAGCCACTATGGGCGCATCTGCCCCATCGAGACGCCGGAAGGGCCAAACATCGGCCTCATCGGCTCGCTGGCCGTGCACGCTCGCGTTGACGAGTATGGCTTTATTGAAACGCCCTATCGAAAGGTAAATGGCGGCGTGGTGACCGGTGACATCGTCTGGATGACAGCCGATGAGGATTTCCGCTACCACATAGCACCCGCGAACCTGAAACTGGACGAGCACGGACGCTTTGAAGAAGGCGAAGTGCAGGTCCGCTTCGAGGACGCTTACCCCGTGGTCAGCCGCTCCAAGGTGGAGTACATGGATGTGGCGCCCGTGCAGCTCATCTCCATTGCCACCGCCATGATTCCGTTCATCGAGAATGATGAAGCCACGCGGGCACTGATGGGCGCCAACATGCAGCGGCAGGCCGTTCCCACCTTGCGGCCCACCGCCCCGATTGTGAAGACCGGCATGGAACGCCGGACTGCCCGGGATTCCGGCGCGATGATCCTGGCGCGGCGCAGCGGCGTGGTGAAGCGCGTAACCGCGGACCAGATCGACGTGCTCACGGAAGACGGCAAGATAGACAACTATCGGCTGATCAACCTGCTGCGCTCCAACAACTCTACATGCATCACGCAGCGTCCCGTGGTCAACAACGGGCAGCGCGTTCGCCAGGGTCAGGTGCTTACCGACGGTCCGTGTACAGATCACGGCGAGCTGGCGCTGGGCCAAAACGTGCTCGTTGCGTTTATGCCCTGGGGCGGTTACAACTTTGAAGACGCCATCCTGCTCTCCGAGCGGCTGGTCAAAGACGACGTTTTCACGTCGATCCATATCGAAGAGTTTGACCGCGAAGCGCGCGACACCAAGCTAGGACCGGAAGAGATCACGCGAGATATCCCCAACGTGGGTGAGGAGATGCTCAAGGATCTGGACGAAGACGGCATCGTCCGCATCGGCGCCGAAGTGCACCCGGAAGATATCCTTCTCGGCGAAGTTGCACCGAAGGGTCAGGGCGAGTTGACGGCTGAGGAGCGGCTCATCATCGCTATCTTCGGCAAGAAAGCCGAAGAGACGCGCGACGTTTCGCTGCGCGTTCCCCACGGCAACGGCGGACGTGTGGTGGATGTGAAGGTTTTCAGTCGCTTCAAGTATCAGGGCTCGCGAGATCGGCGGATCTACAACTTCTGCAAGAAGGCGACCGACGGTGAGCAGGATTCGAGCGGCGGCGACCTGCTGCGGCTTCAGGCAGACGAACTGAATCCGGGCGTGAACATGATGGTCCGTGTCTACCTGGCGCAGAAGCGCAAGATCATGGAAGGCGACAAGATGGCGGGTCGTCACGGCAACAAAGGTGTTGTCAGCAAGATCCTGCCGACGGAAGACATGCCGTTCCTGCCGGACGGCACGCCGGTGGACATCGTGCTCAACCCGCTCGGCGTCCCATCGCGAATGAACATCGGACAGGTGCTTGAAACACACCTGGGTTATGTGGGCCACCACCTGAACTGCACATTTGTGAGCCCGGCGTTCGAGGGATCGACCGAATCCGAGATACGCGGCGAAATGTGGCGCCTGGCCGAACACTTTCGCAAAAGCGTGCTGGAGAATTACGTCAACAGCGAACTCCGCCTGGATATGCGCTTCAGTTCCGGCGCGGCCACCGGCGACATGCTGCTGCAGATCGGCGAGCGCCTGCAGTCGCTGAATCCGGAAGCACTGGAGGCGGTGAGTCGCATTGTGGGTGGCCCGCCTGTGCCCATTCCCCAGCCGGCTGAAGATGGCGCTCCAGCCGGGCCGATGGGCCCTGACTACGACGTATCGGCAATCGTGGAGCGCATCAAGGAAAACGCCTGGGCACGCGCCAGCTATGATCCGCTTACCGGCAAAACGCGACTGGTTGACGGACTGACCGGCGAGTTTTTCGATATGCCCGTAACCGTAGGCATTATCTACATGCTGAAGTTAGCCCACCTTGTGGATGACAAGATCCATGCCCGGTCAACCGGCCCATACTCGCTGGTTACACAGCAGCCGCTGGGCGGCAAGGCACAGTTCGGCGGGCAGCGGTTTGGTGAAATGGAGGTGTGGGCGCTGGAAGCATACGGCGCGGCGTATACCCTCCAGGAGATCCTCACCATCAAATCCGACGACGTGCAGGGCCGCGTCAAAACGTACGAGAGCATCGTGAAGGGCGACAGCATCCTTGAGCCGGGCGTTCCAGAGTCGTTCAAGATCCTGGTTAACGAACTTCAGAGCCTGGCGCTCAAGGTTACGGTTCTGGATGCCGCAGATAACCCGATCGATCTGCGCGACCACGATGACGACCTGGACCGGCACGGCGACCCCGTGAAGAACCTGACGCGTCAGCGGTCGCGCGGATTGAAGATGGAGTCCGACGACGTCTTGTAGCTTTACCGGATCAACTTCCGCCGACCTCTCAACCCTTTCGCGCGGCTGAGAGGTCGGCGCTACCTGTCTCTGTTTGAGCATTGGCCGGAGGTATCGCAGCGATGGCGGACGCCAGTACGTTCTCTAAGATCCGGATTGGTATCGCATCTCCCAAAGAGATCGAAGAGTGGTCGAAAGGCGAGGTCAAGAAGCCCGAGACCATAAACTACCGCACCTACAAGCCGGAGCGGGACGGGCTGTTTTGCGAGCGGATTTTCGGTCCCGTAAAGGACTGGGAGTGCCATTGCGGCCGCTACCGCAAGGTGAAGTACAAGGGCGTAGTCTGCGAGCGGTGCGGTGTTGAAGTAACTCGCTCGAAAGTCCGCCGTGAGCGAATGGGCCACATCCTGCTCGCGGCTCCGGTGTGCCACATCTGGTACCTCAAGGGCGTGCCGAGCCCACTGGCATTGCTGCTGGACATCAGCCCGCGCTTGCTGGAAAAGGTGCTCTATTTCGCGTCGTATATCGTAACCCGGGTGGATCGGCCGATGATCGCGGCAAATCAGCCCGAGATACAGGCCGCCGTCGCCGCCGAGGTTGAATCGCTCACCCGTGAGGCAGAGAGTATTCCGGCGCTGCTGGAAGAGGAGTTCGCGCGCGAGCTGGAGCTGCACAAGGCGCCCGAGCATATCTCCGAGTACTCCACGGAAGAGTTGAATATCTGGGATGAGGATACGATAAAGCAGAAGCGTGCCTACCTGGCCGAGCGCATCAATCAGGAGCAGCAGGAGCTGGAGGGGCGCATCATCGACCTCACCGACCCGACCGAAGGCTCGGTAGTGCTGCTCAACAAGCTGGAGAAGCGGGCGTTGATTTCGGAGGATCAGTTTCGCTCGCTTGAGCGACTGATTGAGGTGTTGACCCAACGGACCGGCGATGACTGGACGCAGGCCGTCCACGCCGGACTGGGCGGTACGGCCGTCAAGGAGTTGTTGGCTGAGGTAGACCTCGAGCGGCTGTCGCGCACGTTGCGTGAAGAGATAGCCAACGTACAGGGGCCCCGGCGTGTTCGCGCTATCAAACGTCTTGAGATGTCGGAAGCGTTCATCGCGTCAAAAGCTCAGCCGCAGTGGATGGTCATGGACTGCGTGCCCGTCATTTCGCCGGAGCTGCGCCCCATGGTTCAACTGGATGGTGGCCGGTTCGCCACCTCCGACCTGAACGACCTGTACCGCCGGATCATCAACCGAAACAACCGCCTGAAGAAGATTACCGAGATACGCGCGCCCGAAAGCATCGTCAATCACGAAAAGCGGCTTCTGCAGGAAGCGGTGGATGCGCTCATCGACAACGGCCGGCGACAAAGGCCGGTGGTGGGCAGCAACAACCGTGCGCTGAAGTCACTCAGCGACATGCTGAAAGGCAAAGAAGGACGGTTTCGCAAGAACCTGCTTGGCAAGCGCGTCGACTATAGTGGCCGCTCCGTAATCGTGGTGGGGCCACACCTCAAGCTGCACCAGTGCGGGCTGCCGAAAGAGATGGCGCTGGAGCTGTTCAAGCCTTTCGTGATGAAGACGCTGGTTCTGCGTGGGTTTACCAGCAATATCAAAGCCGCAAAGCGGATGATCGAGAAGATGCTGCCCGAAGTCTGGGATGCGCTTGAGCATGTCATCGGTGAGCACCCGGTACTGTTGAACCGCGCACCAACCCTCCACCGCCTGGGCATACAGGCGTTCGAGCCGGTACTGGTGGATGGCAAGGCCATTCAGGTTCATCCACTGGTATGTAAAGCGTTCAACGCTGATTTTGATGGCGATCAGATGGCGGTGCATGTGCCGCTTTCGGCATACGCGCAGGCCGAGGCCCGCGTGCTGATGCTCTCCAGCCACAACCTGTTCAGCCCCGCTAACGGCGGGCCGATTGTGGCGCCGGATAAAGACATCATCCTGGGTTCGTACTACATCACCATGATGCGCGTCCCTACAGATCCGACGCCGTCGCGGCAGCGCCTCTTCGGCACGCCAGAAGAGGCGATGCTGGCGTATGAGACTGGCGCCATTACCCTTCACGAACCGATCATCGTGCGCATCGCCACGGCGCCGGATGGAGCAGCCGGCGGTCGCGAGCGCCGCACGGTCGGCACGCTTGGCCCGAACGGCTTGCCGGACCCAGCTACATGTACCACAGCGGGACGGCTGCTGTTCAACCAGATCCTGCCGCTGCGCCTGCGCTACCGCGACCGCAGCCTCTTTACCACGATCAACAAGAAGGAGATTGGCGAGGTTGTCACCGCGGTCTACGAGGCCGAAGGCAAGGAGTGCTGCGTCAACTTCCTGGACGACCTGAAGGCGCTGGGATTCAAGTACGCCACCAAAGCCGGTATCACGATCTCGATGACCGACATGGATGTGCCGGCGGAGTCGCGTGACTCCATCATCCAAACCGCGCAGACCGAAGTGAACCAGATCAACCGGAGTTACAATCGCGGCTCACTCTCCAGCGCAGAGCGCAAATCCAAGATTCTGGAGAAGTGGCTGAAGGCGTCGGATGATGTCGGAAAGAGCATCCAGGCTCAATTCGAGGCCAACAATCCGCTCTACATCATCACCGACTCCGGAGCGCGCGGAAGCTGGAAGCAGTTTACGCAGCTTTCGGGAATGCGCGGATTGATGACCGACCCGTTCGGCAACCTGATCGAGGACCTCCCGATCAAGTCGAACTTCCACGAGGGTCTCAATGTCCTTGAGTTCTTCATCTCAACGCACGGTGCCCGCAAGGGGATGGCTGACACGGCGCTCCGCACCGCGGACGCGGGCTACCTGACGCGCAGGTTGGTGGATGTTGCTCAAGATGTGATCGTGCGCGACGTGGATTGCTACACAACCAGCGGCGTAAACCTGGCTGAGATTCTGGAAGGCACCGAAGTCCTGGAAGAGTTGGGTGACCGGCTCAAGGGGCGGTGCCCCACGCACGACGTGATAAACCCCATAACGGGTGAACTGATGTGTCCGGCCGACGAGATGATGCCGGACAGCACGGCTCGGCTGCTGAACGATATCCGCATAATTGCTCAAGACCTGGTGCCTGTGGAGGCAGCGGACACCCAGTCTGGGTACGACACTGTGGACCCGCGGACTGGTGAACTGATCGGCCGGCACGACTACGCGAGGGCGAATATCGTGGCGCGTGAAGGACAGAACACCACCGTGGCGGGCGCCGAGGCAATTCTGCTGGAAGATGTTCGGGTGCTCCATACCACAGACCGGATTCGACCAGCCGACAAGATTACCGAGATCACGCGATCGCTTGGCGTGTGGGTACGCTCGGTACTCACGTGTGAGCTCCGACAGGGCGTCTGCGCACGCTGCTATGGCCGCGACCTGGCAACGGGGCGACTGGTTGATATCGGAATCGCCACCGGAATAATCGCCGCACAGTCGATCGGCGAACCGGGCACTCAGCTGACGATGCGTACCTTCCATACTGGAGGCGTCGCCGGTAAGCACCTCACGGGCGTCGCCAACGTGAAAGAGAAGCGCCAGTCGACGCTGCGCGAGCTCCATCAGGATATCCGGCTCGGGGTTGTCAGCCTGGAAGAGACCTCCGCAGCGCGAGGTGGCCGCAGCGCGCGACCGGGTGACCTACCATCCAGCCTGCGCGGCATGCGCGCTGAGTCGGAGACGGACTCGCTGGAACAGCGACGCCACGACCGCGAACGATCCCGCTCAATCCAGGCCTTCCTGAAGGTGCTGGAAGACCAGGTGCACGGACTGCTGCGGGTTCAGGAGCTGTTCGAGGCGCGTCGGCCTAAGGGTCAGGCGATTATCACAGAGGTCGGCGGGCTGGTTGAGCGCATCGAAACCGCTGGTCTACGCCGCGTAGTGGTGCGAACGCGACAGGATTTGAACGAGAACCTGCCCCACTGCGGGCTGGGAACCGATGCGGTATCGGCGGAAGAGATCCTGGACGAAACAGGGAACACTCTGTTGCGGCCCGATCAGCAGATTACCGACAAGGAGCTCAGGAAGATTCTGCAGATGGGGATCCGAAGCCTGGCCCTCTACAAGGTTTCACTGGTGCCCTATCGCGGAAACCTTGAGGTTACCGAAGGGCAGACGGTGTTGCCGGGTGACAGGCTCACGGAAGGTCCGCTCGATCCGCACAAGGTGCTGGAGCTGCAGGGCCCGCGCGGCGTCCAGGATTACCTCGTTCGCGAGATTCAAAGCGTCTACAAGAGCCAGGGCGTGGAGATCAACGACAAGCATGTCGAAGTGATTGTGCGCCAAATGCTCCGTAAGCGGAAGGTCCGCAATCCTGGAGACAGCCGGTTTCTTCCGGGCCAGTACGTTGACAAGTTTGTGTTTGAGGATGAAAACACGCGCACGGTGAACGCCGACGGCCAGCCGGCAACTGCCGACTGGGTGCTGCTCGGCATCACGGACGCATCTCTGGCAACGGAAAGCTTCCTTTCGGCAGCCTCGTTCCAGAAGACCACGCGCGTGTTGACGGAAGCGGCCGTTCGAGGCAAGAAGGACGACCTGGTCGGCCTTAAAGAGAATGTGATTATCGGTCGGCTGATACCGGCCGGAACTGGACTGCCATCATACCGCAGCCTGGAGCTGGCCACAGCCGATGGTACGCCGCTGATTGTGGCTCCCGTTCGCCGTGACGACCGCCAGCTGCGCATCGGCAGCGACGACGAGATGATAATGGCTGAGCGACAGCGCCAGGAGCTGCTCTCTGCCGTTCCGGAAGATCTGGAAGGTATGGCCATCATAACGCTAGGGCCATCATCGACCAGCATGGACGATGATGACGACTACGTTGAGGCTCCGCGCCGCGAGCTCGATACCGACGTGCTGGACATGGACGACGTGGCTTTCGGCGACGGCGACGATCTGGATGCCGACCTTTCCGAGGTGCCGGATATCGATCCGATGGAATAGGCGCTCGCACCTCTCTCCGACCGGCGATGGAGAACGAAATACCGGCGATGGCCCGCGCGGAATGCACGCGAGGCATCCCCGGTATTCTGCTGCTGAAGCCGCAGAGGTAACGTAAGAGGAAACGCCTACTCGGGTGGCGTGGAGGTTATGAAGCGCTCCGGATATCTTGCATTCGGGGCTTCAAGCAACTCGCGCTGCCGGGGTGTAAGATCCGGGTAATCCTGAACGCAATAGTATCGGGAAGCCCACGACAGCGGCGCCGGGCTGTACTTGTAAAACAGCGTCCGCCGTTCTGCTGCAGACGTCCAGGGCAGCGTACCGTGCGTTAGAGCCTCCGTGAAGATGATTGCCGTGCCTGCCGGCGCCGCAACCTTCTGAACACAATCCAGCGATGCCGCCTGTGTGCGCCAGTGTTCCGGAAACGGAATGTTGCTCTTGTGGCTGCCGGAGACTACCGCGAACCCGCCGTTACCGGGGTTCACATCTTTGAGGTTGAACGCTACAACCATCAAGCCGTTTCTCATCTCTCCATTATTGTAGTGGTAGTACTGCGTGGCGTCAAACGGGGTGGCGCCTCCATGAAGAATGTTGATGCCGGGCGCCGGTGGCTTGCGGAGCACCACCGCATACTCGTGGTCGAGACGCAGTCCCGCGCCGAGCAGCTCGAGGAGACGCGGATAGATGGCGGCGTGATCAATGAGATCGCGATACGCCCTCCCCCAATCGAGCAGGTGTGTAAAGCGGTGGCGATACGAATCGGCCGTCATCTCCGCTTCGACACGACGATCCATCAGCGCGTTCAGTTGCTGCAGTTCGTCGGCGCTGAGAGCATCTGGTATCGTAATCCAGCCCTGCAGGTCAAACAGAAACCTCTCATCACCCGTCATACGATCTCTTTCCTAATGGGAGTCGCTCTGTTCGGGCGGCGGAGCCGCTTCAATGGCTCGGGGCTCGCCGTGAACGCGTACTTCCGTCAATCCGCGTCTACGTGGTTGTTGGCCACGCTTTGCTCGAATACGTGCCGCCAGCGCCTGCACCGTTCCCTGTGACGCCTTCAAGGCGTCTTGATAAACGCTCCTTAAAACGTCTGAGGATGGCGCGGCGCCGTTTTCATAATAGTACTGGGCGCCTTTGCCCACGGTTACCGTGCCGGCGTAGGCGATGGATGCGCGCGCCAGGAATCCGACAAACGGCACCGCTCCAACGAGTTCACGGGCAATCGCCCGCCAGCCAAAACCGTTGGCCAGAACTGGGCCGAGCTCGGAGGAACGCCGGCGAAAGTCCACGGTCAAGCCATTGGCCGCAGCCAGCTTCATGACCATCATCACCTGATTCTTGGTAAGCACCACCATATCGCTGATGCTGTTCACCGGAAGCAGGATCGCGGAGAAAGGAATAGCCTCTGCGATTCCGGTCAAAAGAGCAAATTGCGCATTAACGGCGGCGGTGTCGGCGATGATGGCAGCGACCACGTGCGGTCGGAATGCGGGAAATCGCCTCGCCAGTGCGAGCGCCAACTCGGGGCGTTCATCCAGAATGCGATGGAGCGTGTTCGGCCAGCCACCCAGTTGGACCACGTTAAAGTGGCTCCCTCGAGCCTCGGCCGCCATCGGGTTGTTTGAAAGATCGATTGTAATGTCGGCGGCCGGCGAGACCCTGGCTGCCTCTCCAAGCGTATCGTACTGGTGAACTGCCTTCTGCGACTCCGTCGGCGCAATAAGCCGGCGAGCGCCGGAATGCTCCAGCAGTTTGGCAGCCAACGCAGCGCGCTCTTCGCTCGGTCCGACGATGGCAATACTTACCGGACGCTCGGCTTCCTGCGCGATCGCGCGAACGGAGACGCTTTTAAGCGTTCCCCAGAAGTTCTTGATGCCGCCAGTACGAACGGCTGCGGTGGTGAGAGAGCTTGGCATACTGGGCTTACGCACGGGCTGCGCGCTGGGTTTCTGAACGAGCAGTCCCTTAGAGGCCGCCGTTCTTAAAGTTTGAAGAGGGAATCGGGCAGGCCGACGTTGACTTTGATGTTGGTGTAGGCAGTCTCGCCGGCCTCCTCACCCTCGTTGTTTACCGCCTCTATCCGCGTGGGAAACCAGATTCCGGGCGCGGCCTGGATCGGATCTCGATAGTAGTAGATAGCGTTGATCTTGCCTTTCTGGCTGTACTCTTCGCGCTTTACCACTACATGTGTTCGCGGGTCGATCCAGACCAAACGGTGCGATGTATCGCCGAACGAGGCGTGATACTGGAGATTGAAGCAGGCGCACGGGACGCCGTATACGGGCCGCACCCCGAGGAACTGTGCCTGAGCTATTGTAAGATAGGCTGGCGAAAGTAGCCCCACATCCAAAAGCGTTTTTCGCTTGCCGGGGCTGTCGCCCAGGTTGCTCACTGTGCGAATGCCAACAGCCGGTATCTTGACGTACTGCGTTGCGCCATTGACCACCAGGCTGGCCCTGGCAGGACCCAGGTGCGCATCCAGCCTCAGCATATTCTGTTCCTTGTAGCGGAGCAGGATGTTGCCCTTCAGTTTGTAGATGCTGCCAAAGTCCTTGTTGATCTTGCGGCCGGCGGCATCGTTGTAGTGCAGCACGTGCAGGGTGCAAGAAAAGTCCTTCAGGTTGCGGACCAGGTAGTCGGCGATATTCCCGCTGATGTGAGAGCTGCCAGCGGTGGGCACGCTCCGTGCCCCACCCGCGGTCATCACTGCCGCCAATGTGCAGACTGCAATCGCGCTGACTTTGTCCCGAGTGACCATAAACTGCTCTGCTCCCTGCCGCTTCGCGTTCTGCGTCCGGCGCTTCTTCATGTTACCTTACGGTGGGTGTGGCGAAAGTGCGCCGCACGGGCGTTTCGCTCAATCGGTCCAAACAGTCTGGCTGCCGGTTATGCGCTCTATGTCGGTGCGGAACGCAGAACCATCATTCACCTTCAGGCCGGTTTGGAGCACGTATTCGGTACCGCTGTGCCGGATGTGGAGCAGCAGTCCGAGTCCACCGGACTTCGCCTCATGGCGTCCGACTGCATTGCGAACGGTGGCGAGGTGCGGCTGGCGATCCCCGTGGATCAACACGTGCGCTATGCCGGTACCGGGGCGGGCATCGGTCATCGCCTCCACGGAGTTCACGAGGATCTCGATTCTGCGGTCCGCCTCGTCGGTCTCTGTTTCAATCTCAATTACCGACACCTTAGCGCGGACGGTCACCCAGGCATCGGCCTGAGCTACGGAACCGGTCTCTTCATACGCCCTTGGGAACATGGTGCACGCAATGGCGCCGGTTGGGTCCTCCAACGTGAAGTGCGCCATCGTCGCCGCTGATTTCTTGACGCGGCGACGGTCGATGCTTGTGATGATTCCGGCAAGGAGGACCTGCTCACCGTGCACGGCATCCGCTAGCTGCTTTACGAACGTTATGCCTGCGCGGCGAAGCTTCGGCGCCATATCAGCCATGGGATGTCCGGAGATGTACACACCCAAAAGCTCCCGCTCAAGGCTGAGCAGCTTTGTGCGATGGTACTCGGGCAGCGTGCTTGGTCCATCATCGATCGCGGGCTGGTTGGCATCCTCCTGAACAAACAGCGTCTGGTTGCCCTGCTTTTCGTTACGCGCGTCGCGCGCGGCACGCCGCATCATGGCATCCAGGCTCTCGGCCATGCCTCTTCGCGTTGTATCGCCAGCCACACCATCCAGCGCACCGCAATGCACCAGTGCCTCCAGTACGGCCCGGTTCACAGAGCTCCCTTCCTGCGCTCCCACGCGAGCCATAAACTGTGCGAATGATACGAACGCCCCGCCGCGGTCGCGTTCGCTCACAATGCGATCAGCGGCGTTCCGGCCTACGCCTCTGATAGCGGTGAGACCAAATCTGATGCTGCCTGAAACGCTTGCTTCGGTCTCCAGCGCATCGGCTTCCTCCAGAGTAAAATCCGCACCACTGCGGTTGATATCGGGTGGCTCAACGCGCAGGCCCATCCGCCGCGCCTCCTCCACAAACACCGCAAGTCGGTCACCTTTGTCTTTGAAGCAGTCCATGAGCGCGGCCATGAACTGACGCGGATAGTTTGCCTTGAGCCAGGCCGTCTTGTAGGCAATTTTGGCGTAGCACACAGCATGCGCTTTGTTGAATCCGTATCCGGCAAACGGCAAAATGAGGTCGAATATCCGCTCGGCGCACTCTGCCGGTACGCCTTTCGCCGCCGCTCCGTTCAAGAAGGCAGCGCGCTGCTGATCGAGGTCCGTGGCGTTCTTCTTGCCGATGGCGCTTCGGAAAACATCGGCCTGGCCAAGCGAATAGCCGGCTACAGCACGGGCGATCTCAAGCACCTGCTCCTGGTAGACAATGACGCCGTACGTATCCGCCAGAATCGGGTCGAGAAGCGGGTGGATACTCTTCACCGTCGACCTTCCGTGACGACAACTGATGAACTTCGAAATCTCGTCAATTGGGCCGGGCCGATAGAGCGCAACCATTGCGGCGAGGTCGCGCACCGATTCCGGCTTAAGCTCACGGATGTGCTGCCGCATCTTTTCCGATTCAAGCTGAAACACGCCGATGCACTCGCCGCCGCCCAAGAGTTCAAAGGTCCGAGCGTCGGTTTCGGGCAGCGTGTCGAAGTCGACTTTAGCGCCCGTTGTTGCCTCAATGCTGCGCAGCGTCTGCGCCAGAATTGTAAGGTTGATGAGACCCAGGAAATCCATCTTTAGCAGCCCGATTTGGGCCAGCATCGGAGCCGGGTACTGCGTCACGCAGAGGCCGGAGTCGGATCGGCCGAGCGCGGTATAGTTGACGAGGGGGTCGCGCGAGATGATAACGCCGGCGGCATGCACCGATTTGTGCCTTGCGATTCCCTCAAGCTTCTGGGCTACCGAAATCAGGCGCTGTAATTCCGGATCGCGCGAAACTGCAGTAGCAAACTCCGGCACCTTATCAAGCGCTTCCTGGATCGTGAATGACGAAGCCTTTGGCATCAAGCGGCAGATACTGTCGGCAACATTGTGATGCAACCCTAACGCGCGCGCCGAATCCTTGATAGCCGCGCGTGCCGCCATCGTACCAAATGTTGTGATCTGCGCAACGCGCGCTTCGAGCGGATTCTGTTGGTCCGGACTGTACTTCTGGGTAACGTACTCAATCACTTCGGCGCGCCGAGCATCTTCAAAATCCATGTCCACATCCGGCATCTGCTTGCGTTCCACGTTCAGGAACCGCTCAAAAGTCAGCCCGAACTCCAGCGGATTCACGTCAACAATACCAACGGCATACGAGACCAGGCTTGCGGCAGCAGAACCGCGAACGCCAAAAAACATCTTTCGCTGGCGCGCAAACTGTGCAAAATCGCGCACGATGAGAATATACGGCGCAAAGCCGGTCTGCTCAATCACCTGCAACTCCGACGAGAGGCGACTGCGAACCTCTGCGCCCGGCGTGCCCCCCCAGATGCGCTCCATGCCCTCGTATGCCAGCTGCGAGAGGTATTCGTCGGCCGATTTGCCCTCCGGCAGGTCCGGATCCGGGAGTGGACAGCGTCCAAACTCGAGCGCGACGTTACAGCGATCGGCAATCTGAACGGTGTTTTCCAGCGCGGCCGGCGTTTCGCGAAAGAGCGCCGCCATCTGCGCATGGTCCTTCAGATAGAACTCCTTCGTGGCGTACCTTAGCCGTTTGACGTCGGATACGTTCGTGTTGGTTTGAATGCAGAGAAGGATATCGTGCGGCTCGGCGTCTTCGGCCTCCAAATAGTGCACGTCGTTGGAGCAGACCAGCTGCAGGCGCAGCTCCCGGGCAATTCGTACCAGTTGTTCGTTGCAGTGCTGCTGTTCCGGGATGCCGTGGTTTTGCAGCTCAATAAAGTATCGCTCGGGTCCGAACACTTCGCGGTACCAAGCGGCGGCATCCCTCGCCCGTTCGTAGTCACCATCCAGAATGCCCTGGCACACCTCGCCTGCGAGGCAGGCGCTTGTTACTATAACACCCTCCGAAAACTGCTCCAGTACCTCGCGGTCGATTCGCGGCTTTCCGTAAAACCCTTCCAGCGCGGCGATTGAGGTGAGCTTGAGAAGATTCCGGTAGCCCTCATTGGTAGCGGCAATCAAAAGCAGGTGCCATGGGTCACGATCCATCGCTGCCGACTTATCATGCCGTGACCGAGGCGCCATATAGGCCTCAACGCCGAGGAGCGGCTTGATCTTCTCTTCCGCGCAAGCGATGTAGAATTCCGCCGCGCCGTACATAACTCCGTGATCGGTCAGCGCCAGCGCAGGCATGCCGAGTTGAGCGGCATGCCGGACCAGAGGCTTGATCCGGTTAGCGCCATCGAGGAGGCTGTATTCAGAGTGGCAGTGCAGATGGACGAACTGGCTGGAGGCCATTCAGCATCTCGATTCGTGGTTTTGGAGCGTTTGCCCGCAGTTGCCGGCACGCACCCAATTGCATACCCTAAACCCGATTGGCGCCGGCACGCCTTTCAAAACGAATCGTGGATATTCATCGGAGGGCCGGCGAGGGCGCGTTCCAGCGTCTCCCACGACGTTTGTTCGCTCACATGAACAAGCCCGGCATTGCGGAGTTCCATGAGCGATGGGCTTCCGTAGAATGCCTGGCTCAGAGCACGAATATCGAGGCTCACCTGCGGATCGGCGTTCGTTGGCACGGCCGTCACGGCGCCACCCGAAAGCTCCACGCGCCAGCAGGCGTTGTTCCACGGGCAAACGTCGTCGGTTATTTGTACATCAGCCGCGCCTTCAGCGTCGGTTAGCGGCTTCCAGCACCCAAAGGCGCCGGCCACATCCACCACGCGTCCCATGGCGAGCGGCTCCAAACTGGTGTCGATTCCTATTTCGAAGTCGGTCATCCAGAGTGCGTCGTCTTCCGCGGCGTGCCAGCGGAAGCTGTCAGTCTGCATATTATGTCGACGCATCAAGCCCAGCAGCGCACGCTTGGCCTGCAGGTTCAGCGCGATGAACTCTCCAACCCTGATACGGCTTCCTTCACCGCCCTTCCAGGTTACATATCCCTCAACCGGCCCGCTTTGCGGATACCTGTAGGTATAGGTGAACGTGTCATCACTATCATCCAGCCGTTGCTGCCACAACTGCGCTCCACGGACCAGCATGCCACGATAGCGCGTGGCGTACTGGGCGTACGCCCGCTGAATCGCCGGCCGGTCATCCTCGCCGGCGAGTCGCACATGTTCCGTTTCGGGCACCAGTCGGAAGTGCCCGGCTGGCATGGTGTAGGTGCGCCGACGCCCTACCCACTCCCATCCAAGCCGGCGGTAGTAGCGATAGGCAAATGGAAACAGGATGGAGACGGGCTGCCCAACCTCGCGCATGTGCTCCAGCGCCCGCTGCAATGCGGCGCGGGCGTATCCCTTTCCCCTCGAGGCAGGCAGGCAAACAACATCGGCGATGCCGCCCATTCTGCACAAGGATCGCTCTCCAAAAACCTGCTCGAAGTCTATCACCACTGCTTTTGCCTGTAACCCGCAGTCATCCCACACACCGAACGTGGTTCGGTCGAGCGGCTGCGGTCCGCTGCCTGCGCCCTTTCGCATAAACCTGCGGTCGCCGAAGAAAAACGCCTGCGACGTCAGGCGTTCCGAATCGGTGGCTTCATCGTCCCGGACTTCGCGTACAATCAAGCCTGATGCTCACTTTCTGTGTTATTGACTTGCGCCACAGAACCTGCGATAATCCTGGCTGTGCGCGAAAGGAGGTGGTCGCAGAACATGAATGACTCTCGACGAGGTGATCGGGCGAGCTAGCCCGTTTTAGCTTCGGTTATGAACGGATGGCCGTCCGGTCACCCGCAGGGCCCGCGAAGAGAACTTCTCTTTGCGGGCCCCGTCCATTTGTGCCGGCGCATTATGATGGCGTCTCGGCAGTACACCAGGGCGTTGTTCGCCGCGCGCCTTCGCCACGTTGGCGTGCGGTAAAGCCACGGCGTATTGCTTTCGACCGGGATAGAGAAGACCAAACAGTGCGGACACGCGGCGGCAATTCGGCATGCTGGCCGCCACATCGGTTCGAACCACGTATCGAGGCAGGCAACTTGAATGGTGCGAGTCGCCCACGGGACCGGGTCGTTCGGCGTCACCAGAGCAGCGACGGAGATTTGCATGCCCCGCCGCTGGGGCATGAATAAGCCGAAGAGGCGTCCGGGCAGCTCAGTCACGGTGTTGCAGCACCTGGTGCGTCAGTTGCTTTGAGGTCCAAAATGGGCTTACTCCACGTCGGCCGCAAGCGGCACCGGCTTAGCTGGTAAGAATCTCTTAAAAAACATTACGAATCTCTTGACTCGCCCGGTGCCGCGCAGTAACCTATGGTCGTCGGTGGGTGCATATCCCTGAATATCGTTCAGCCTGCGGGGAAAAGCACATCGATTGTGGGAAATCCGCCCAAAAGGCCGTTCTGCGTCTAATGCCATCATCGATGTCATATCTCCTATTCGAGGGGGCGTTCGCCGCCTCTTTGGACGACCGGAGCCGCCTTACTATTCCTGAGGCATTCCGTTCTCAGTTGGGCCGCGAGGTGATAGTGGTGGCGGCCGCTGGAGCCACTGTACGAGTTTACCCTGCCGAAGCCCATGACGCATTAGCAGCGGCAGCCGCTGCCGACATCAGCAACCCGTTTGCCTTCGTCTCTTGCAGCCTCACCAGGACCGCAGTTGACAGCGTAGGTCGAATGCTGATTCAGGCGCCGATGGTGGCCTGGCTGCATCTTCGGTTCGACGAATCGGGGCCGGCGGAAAAAGTTATCGTCGCAGGAGGTGCCGGCTGCGTCACTCTGATCTCGAATGCTGGCTGGCGCGGATTGGCGAGCACGTTCGGCATACCGGCGGCAGTGGCCTCTGCCGCGAGCGGATAGGATGAAGCCGTGCCACGTCACCATGTGCCGGTGCTGCCAGGCGAAGCGATGGACCTATTGGGCCTGCAACCTGGAGGAGCGGCTCTCGACGCCACGGTTGGTGATGGTGGCCACGCGCGGCTCATGTGGGATGCAATCGGAAGACAGGGGCGCTTTGTGGGCATAGATGTCGATAAGATGGTCTCCGAGGCGATAAGTACCGAGATGCGGCAACACGTGGCGAACGCCGACATGCTCACCGGCAACTTTGGCGACCTGGAGAGCCTCGTGCTGGGACTGCGCGACGGCGCGACGCTTCGCTTCGACGCCGTTTTGTTCGACCTGGGCTGGCGGGTCGGCCAGCTGGAGAGCGTGCCCGGGCTGAGCCTCTCCGGCGCCGATTCACCACTCGACATGCGTCTTGCCGGTGAAAATGGAGCGGAGAGCGCCGCAGAACTGCTGGCAACGATGCCTGAGGACGAAATCAGCGAGATGCTGGCCTCAAACTCGGATGAGCGGTTTGCCGGACCGATCGCGGCGGCAATCGTTCGGCAACGACGCGCCGGAGCGCCAATAACTACGGCCGGCGACCTTTGCCGCCTGGTTATGGAGGCGGTTCCCCGCCGGGCATGGCCGAAGCGTACCCATGTCGCTACAAAAACTTTTTCGGCGCTTCGCATTCTTGTGAACCGTGAGCTTGAGATGCTCCGGCGCGGAGTGCTGGCGGCAGCGCAGCGCCTGGCGTCCGGAGGCACTTTGGTGGTCATTGCTTTTCACGGTACCGAAGACCGTATCGTGAAGCAGCTATTTCGGGAGATGAGCGGCGTCACAAGCGGAACGCAAACCGCAGCAGCGTTTCGGCTCCTGACGCCGCATGTAGTACACCCGCTGCGGGAGGAGACGCTTCGCAACCGCAGGAGCAGAAGCGCCAGGTTGCGAGCTATTCGACGCCGACCAATGATGGGCGAGGAGAATCCAGGATGTCACCCGCAGTAAACCACGCAACCGCTGTATCTCGGCCGTCCGTTCACGCACAGCTCGAACCGTCGCTTGTCGAGACGAATAGTCACACGCAAGCAATGTGGGCACAGCGTCGGTCCGAAGGGCTCCATCGTGATCGCCTCGGAAAGATTGCTATTGTCGTTGTTGCAGTGGTCGCGGGAGCGTTCGTGAGGATGAACGGTAGCGCGATAGCGCGCAGCCAGACACAGCGTGGTATTCAGCTTCGCCGGCAGTTGTTGGTGGCCGGCTTCCAGCTTGCCAATCTGCAGGCGCGTCAGGCGCACATCCTCTCGCCGGCCGGCGTCGCACAGTTGGCTGTTGACCACGGCATGGCTCCGGCAGATCCCGCTGCCAGCGTGCGCATCGGCAGGTAGACGACGCCACCAATGAACACGCCCCTGCGCCGAGGAGAACCTCGCACACGCCTCAAGCTGGTTCACCGCGCCCTGATCGGCGGCGGTGTGGTCCTGTTAGTGCGCCTTTCCGTACTTCAGGGCGTTCGCGGCCTGGCCTACCGTGCTGCCATCCGGCCGCAGCGCATCATTCTTGAGCCAACACACGGCTCGATTGTGGATCGAAATGGCGTGATTCTGGCTCAAAGCCTATACGATGGCACGCTTGCGTTCGACCCGAGTGTGGTGCTGGCACGCCCGAAAAAGCCCGTGGAAGCACGAAGGTTCGATGCTCGCCTTCTGGCCAGTGCCTACCGCGTGGCGTCGATCGCTCATATGACGCCCATTGAGGTTCAGCAAGCGATGGATGCCGCATACCGGAGCGCGGCTGCATATCGGACCGCCGCCAAACACCAGGAATTGCGGTTCGTTCCGATCCGAAGGCATTTGAGCATCAACCAGCGGCAAGAAATCGAGACGTCTCGCCCGCGGCTACTGGGATTCGGCGTTGTCGACGGCACCGTGCGCACCTACTCGCTCGGCCCGGATGCGGCTCAGGTCGTTGGGTGGATCGATGGCCAGCATCGTCCGGTACTCGGTCTTGAAGAAACGGAACGGAGCGTTCTGGACGGGCGTGCCGGAATGTGCCTGGCGTATACCGATCCCAGAGGTGACGAGATCCCGGGGACGCGGCGGGCGTTCACTCCCATGGTTCAAGGAGAGAACGTTCAAACCACGCTGGATGCCAGGATTCAGCGAGCGGCCGCAGCTGCAGCTTCGCGCGTCTATTCGGAGTACCACCCCAAAGGTGTAGCGGTCATCGTACTTGCGCCAACTACGGGCAGCGTACTGGGCCTCGCCGACATGCCAACCTTTGATCCCAACAGCACGGCACCTTCGGCTCGGACCCAGTCGGAGATGCGAGAGCGTGCGACATGCCAGCTCATCGAGCCCGGCAGCGTGATGAAGCCTCTGACCATGGCGGCGGCCTGGGACGCCGGCGCAGTGAACGCCTCCAGCCGGTTCCTCTGCACGGGCGTAACCGAGATTGGTGGGCGGGCGCTGCACTGCGTCCTGGAGGGAGCCCGCTTTGCTCACGGCCACGGACTGCTCAGCTGCGCCGGTATCGTCACCTATTCGTGCAACATCGGTGCGGCTCACGTAGCGCTTCTCCTTGGCGGCCGCAAGCTGGATCAGGATTTTCGTGCATTTGGCCTGTACCAAAACGCGGGTCTGGGGTTGCCCTACGAGGCAACCGGGTTCTGGTCGCTGGTGCCCAAAGACCCGCAACCCTATGCGCCAGTCAAGGTTGCGCGAGCCGCATTCGGGCAATCTGTAGTCATAACGCCGTTTGCGCTCATTCGCGGTTTTTCCACTATCGCGAATGATGGCGTGGCGATGCGAAGCCGAATTGTCCGCGCGTTGACGGATCTCAACGGCCAGGTGGTGCGCCGATTTCCACCCGTCACGGAGGGCCGGGTGATATCGAGCTCCACCGCTGATGCCATCCGCCAGATGATGGTGGATGTGATAACGCGAGGAACAGGCCGTGCCGCCAGCGTCTACGGCTACATATGCGCCGGCAAGACGGGCACCGCCAACAAGTACCACGCTGGGCAGTACATCTCCAGCTTCGGAGGCTTTCTTCCCGCCGGTCCTCACTCTACGCCACGAGCCGCAATCTACGTGATGGTAGACGAGCCCCAGGGGGCGCACTTCGGCGCGGAGGTCGCAGCCCCGGCGTGGCAGCAGCTGGCATCGCAGGTTATGACGATCCTCAACGTGCCGAGAGACGATCCGGATGGATCGCAGTTCCGCGCGGCTCATGGCGGCTCCGCACCGCCATCGGATGCCGCTTTGGCACAGAGCTCGCCTGCCGAACACAACTTGCCGACGGATTCCGCCGGCTAACGATTCCACGCGAAACATTGCTTCCGGTCAACGCGTGGACTTGCGGGGTCATGATGGCAATAACATGCCGGAGGAAACATGACCCCGCTTTCTTTCCCGTGCGGATACAGTAGTATACGGCATAGCGCAAGTGGATATCGAGTACTGAATCAGGCACAGACGCACGAGGTTTCGCAATGACCTTTGCCGGAGCCGGCCCAACCAGATCGCTTCGAGAACTGCTGGCGGAGTTGCCGGCGTACTGGCTGGAGGGCAGCGACGCCACCACCATAGCAAGCATAACGCATGACTCACGAGAGGTAAGTCCCGGCAGCCTGTTTGTATGCCTGCAAGGCCAACACGCCGATGGTCACGAGTTCGTTGAGAGTGCAGTGGCCGCCGGCGCGGTTGGTATAGTATGCGCCAGTGACGCCGACCTGCGTCCGGTTGGCGTCCCGCTGGTTCGAACGCCGGATACGCGCCTGGCGCTTGCGCTGATGTCGGCCGCATTTCACGGCTGGCCGGCCAGGCATCTGACGATAACGGGCGTGACGGGCACGAACGGTAAAACGACCACCACGCGGATGCTGGCCCACATCCTGCGGGAATCCGGCTTCAAAGCCGCCACCATTGGTACGCTCGGCGCGGAGTGCGATGGCATTCCACTACCGAGCCAACACACAACGCCCGAGGCTGACACACTCCAGGCGCTCCTGGCCGAAATGGTGACGCGTGGCGCGGAACACGTTGTCATGGAGGTGTCGTCCCATGCGCTCGATCAGCGCCGCACCGATGGCATACCATTTGCCTGCGGCATATTTACCAACCTGACGCAAGACCACCTCGATTACCATGCCAACATGGAGGCCTACCTGTCTGCGAAAGCGCGTCTGTTTACGGAGTATCCCACACGTTACGGGCCGGCAGGTCGGACGTTCGCCGGCGTGATCAACACTGCCGACTGGCCGGGGCTGGACCTGGTTGCGCGATCACGTGGTGATGTTTTGACCTTCACCACTGGCGAGAATCCGGCCAACCTCACGGCTCGAGATGCGCACTACGGTTCGGCACGCACCCGCTTCACGGCAGTTTACCAAACCGGCAGATCGCCTGCTGAAGCGCTCGTGGAGCTGCCGGTCGGCGGCGCGTTCCAGGTTGGAAACGCGCTGGCAGCCATCGGCGCCGCCATCAAGCTTGGCATCGATCTGACGCCGGCTGCCCAGGCGCTTGCCACACTGCCGGCGCCGCCCGGCCGCTTTGAAAGTGTTGCTACCGGCGGGCTCGGCTTCGGCGTGATCGTGGACTACGCCCATACGCCCGATGGACTCCAGAACCTGATCACCGGTGCGCGGGCGCTCATGCCCAGGCGAATCCTGTTGGTTTTCGGCTGCGGCGGCGATCGGGACCGCACCAAGCGTCCGATTATGGGTCGCATCGCGGCTGAAGGATCTGACCTCGTTATTGTCACCTCCGACAATCCGCGGACAGAGGACCCGGGCGCAATTATTCGTGAGATCGAGCCTGGTTTTCGCGAGTCCGTGCGCACGCCGGACGCTATTCGCATTGAACCGGAACGCCGTGCAGCGATTCAGTGGGCGATTGCGGAGGCCCAGCCCGGTGACCTGGTGCTTATTGCGGGCAAGGGACACGAAGACTACCAGATTGTCGGTACTGAAAAACTGCCGTTTGATGACCGCAAAGTTGCAAGTGAAATGCTCGCGGCACGCCAAGGTGGCGGCTGACGTGGAGTTCACGCTGGCCTGGGCGGCCGCTGCCATGGGCGCCGCGCCGATCGACACCGACCAAACGGCAACCGGTGTCTGCATGGATTCGCGCCAAAGCGTAGAGGGCCGAGTATTCTTCGCGTTGGCCGGGACCAACACCGACGGGCACGCTTTCGTTGCGGATGCGCTGGCACGTGGCGCCGCGGCGGCCGTCGTAAGCCAGAAGACGGCCGGTACCGGTGCACGCCAGATTCTCGTCGAGTCGCCGATCGCCGCACTCGGCGCACTGGCGCGCGCGTGGCGCCAACAGTTCAAGATACCGGTAGTAGGCATAACCGGCAGCGTGGGCAAGACGTCCGTCCGATCGATGGCGGCCGCAGTCGCGCGGGCACGGTACCGTACGCTGGAGAGTTCGGGCAACCTCAATACCGAAGTGGGCGTTCCTCTCACGCTGTTTGGCATCGACGCGCAAACGGAGATTGCTATTCTGGAGTTGGCGATGCGCGGTCCGGGCCAAATCCGCGAACTGTGCGAGATTGCGGACCCGAACGTCGCGGCGATCACCGGTATCGGGTCCACGCATCTCGGCCTGCTCGGCTCAAGGAGTGCAATCGCCGCGGCAAAGGCCGAGATACTGGATTCTGCTCCGGCAGTTGCCGTGCTCCCGGCGCACGATGAGTTCTTCCCGATGCTGCGTGACCGCGTGACAGCGGAATCGCGCCTGATCACGTTTTCGACCGACCCCGCAGTCCCGGCCGATGTGGTATTGAGGCGCGTGGCAACGATGGACTCACTTGGCTCGTCGGCGCACATTGAGGTACTCGGGGCGCCGGCAGCGCTGCGGATTACGATGCCGGGAACGCACCACATAAGGAATGCCGTGGCGGCGCTGGCGATTGGCGCCGCGATTGGCGTCGACGTGGAAGCAGCCGTGGAGGCGCTGGCCGCGTGGCGCGGAGTCGCCGGCCGCATGACCGTACGCAAGGCGGGAGGCATCACGCTGCTGGATGACTGCTATAACGCCGCACCGGAGAGCATGGAAGCCGCGCTGGCCACGCTGGCGGTGGTAGAGCCGGATGCCGCTCACCGCGTGGTAATACTCGGCGATATGCTCGAGCTTGGCGAGGTTGCCGCCGAAGCGCATGCGCTGCTTGGGAAACAGGTGGCCGATCTGCGCGTGCGTCTGCTGATAACCGTCGGCGCATTCGGTGAAACGGTGTTGTCTGAGGTGCGCGCAAGAAGGTCCGGGATAGCCGGTGCATCCTTTGCAACCGCCGCGGAGGCAGCGGCCGCCGTCCGTGAGATGACGAAGCTCGGCGACACCGTGTTGGTGAAGGGCTCGCGGGGTATCGCGCTGGAAGCTGTGGTACGGCGGCTGGAGGCCGAGCCGGATGCTTAGCCTGGTACTGGCCTACTGCGCCGCGTTTGGCATAACCGTTGGCACGACGGCGCTGTTGCTGCCGATGCTTACCCGGCTTGGCGCCCGCCAAACGGTCAGTGAGAACGCTCCGGCTTCGCACGCCGGCAAGCAGGGCACACCCACCATGGGCGGCCTGTTCATCCTTATCGGCGTGCTCGCCCCGGCTGCGTTTTGGTTCATGGTGACTCAGCCAGGCATGCACCGATCAGCGGAGCGCGACTATGTGGCGCCGACCGTTCTTCTGACGATGCTGTACTTCGGCGCTATCGGATTCATCGATGACCTGCTCATTGTGCGCCGCGGGCGAAACCTCGGCCTCAAGGCACGGCAAAAGTTTGCCATGCAGTGTGTTGGCGCCGTGCTTTTTGTGGTTTGGCTCTCTGCCACCGGCCGTGCCGGATACACAACGTGGATCACGGTACTGCCGCCGGCAGCCCACCTGCCAATCGGTCCGCTGGTCATCAACCTCGGCTTCTGGTTCTTCCCTCTGGCAGCGATCTATCTGGTCGGAATGTCGAACGCCGCCAATATAACCGACGGCCTGGACGGTCTGCTGGCTGGCATAGCCATGATCATCGCATTGGCGCTGGCATGGCAGCTCAGTGGCAGCCCAGAGCCGGCTCTTGGCGTGGTGGCGGCATTTGTTGCCGGATCGTGCGGCGGGTTTCTGTGGTGGAATTGCCATCCAGCTCGGCTCTTCATGGGCGATACCGGCTCATTGGCCCTCGGCGGAGTCCTTGCGAGTCTGGCGCTAGCCGGCAAGCAGGAGACCGGACTGGCAGTCGCCTCGCTCGTCCTGTGGGCCGAGTTGATCTCGGTGATCCTACAGGTTGGCGTTTTCCAGTGGCGCAAACGCCGGTATGGCGCCCAATATGCCTCGGATCACCGACTGCTGCGGAGGTCTCCACTGCACCATCACCTGGAAGAGCTGGGGTGCCCGGAGACCGCAGTGGTTCAACGCCTTTGGCTGCTGGCGGCCCTGTGCGGGTCTGCATCCCTGCTTTGGAGGCTTGCAGGTTGAACAGCGGACATGCGATGTTGGAGATTCCGCGAGGCTCGCAGCGCGAATGGGACGGGCTTCGCGTGGCGATTCTTGGCGCCGGGCGAAGCGGTACTGCCGTGGCGGAGGCGTTGGCACGGCTCGGCGCCGCCGTCAATCTCTACGACGACGCGTCGGAGAGTGCACTGGATGCTGAGCGCATCGCCGCGGTCAGAGCGGCCGGCGGAGGCATCGAAGCGCCCGCTGGCATTCATGACAACGCTATGGCCGACTGCGACTTGCTGGTCGTGAGCCCGGGAGTCAGCGTCCAGCACCGGCTCATGCAAGCGGCGCTCCGACTCGGTATACCGATCTGGAGCGAGGTTGAAGTTGCATGGCGCCTTACACGAGCACGCATTCTGGCAGTGACCGGTACGAATGGCAAAACGACGGTCGCAACGCTGGCACATCGTATGCTGTGTTCCGCGGGATTTGATGCCGCGCTCGCTGGAAACATCAGCGCCGATGCGGTCAAGCAGACGTTCACCGAGGCATCGCGCCACTTCACCGAACCTCAGGCGATAATTGTTCTGGAGTTGAGCAGCTTTCAGCTGGAGAACTGCCACACGTTTGCGCCAGACGTAGCGGTAGCCACTAACATTACCAGCGATCACCTGGACCGTTATGCGACGCGGGGTGCTTATGTTGCTGCCAAAGCGCGATTGTTCGCCCGGCAGAGTTCGACCGATGCTGCCGTGCTGAACCGAGACGATGCCGGCTGCCTGGAGGTGTTCGGTGGTGTGCCGGCAGCACAGGTGCTCTGGTTTACGCGGGAGTGCCGGCTCCCCGCCGCAGCAGTGGGAGCGTGGGTCGAGGCAGATCGGATCGCAGCCCGGCTCAAGCCGCACGGTCAAGAGGTTTTCCTGGCTGAACTTCCGCTTCCACAGGCACTGGAAGGCGCGCATCAGCAGGAGAACGTGATGGCCGCGGCATTGGCCGCGATGTCGATGGGCGCCACACCGGAGGCGATTTCCGCCGCGTTGGCGGAGTTTACGCCGGTGCCACACAGAATGGAGCCCGTTGCCTTCTTTAGAGGAGTGCGCTATATCAACAATAGCATGTGCACCAACGTAGATGCTGCCATTGCTTCAATCCGTACGGCGCACGCGCTGGGTCCTGTAGTGGCTATCATGGGCGGTGCGGCCAAGGGCGAAAGCTATACGGAGTTAGGACCAAGCGTTGTACCGCTGCTGAAGGCTGCGATAACTATTGGGCAAACTGGCCCTGCGATGGCTGCATCTCTGCGCGCGGCTGGGCTGGAGGCGGTATCGGCGGCCGAAAGCCTCCGCCAGGCGGTGCTGGATGCCGCCAGGCTCGCTCGGGCCGGGGACGTTGTGATTCTCTGCCCAGCCGCGGCCAGTTTCGACATGTTCAGCAACTTTGAGGACCGCGGGACTCAGTTCCGACAACTGGCAAATACAATAGCTGCTGGGGAGGCATGATATGACAACACTGGTACCGGAATCGCCAGTCGAGTTACGCACGAACTCTACGGAGATGCAGAGCCCACCGTTTGACTACTATCTGTTCGCAGCCACTTTCGTACTCGCGGCTGGCGGCATCGCCATGGTTTTCGACACAACCTATCCCCAGGTCGGCTCCGGCGCGCTGCTGGCGCAGAGTCAAGCCTATTTCGCGGTAAAGCAGGCCATAGGAGTGGTTGCCGGCTTTGGCGCTATGGCGTTTTTCGCGCGACTGCCGATCGCGCGACTGATGCAGTTTGTAAGGCCAGCGGCTCTGATTGCCTGGGTAGCTCTGTTGTTTGTGTTTGTGCCTCACATCGGTCATACCGTCAACGATGCAGCCCGATGGGTCGGGCCGGCCGGCGCCGAGTTCCAACCTGCTGAGTGCGCCAAGCTCATCATGCTGCTCTTTGTCGTGTCGGAGGTGTGCAACCCGGAGCCGAAGCGCGGAAGGTGGGTGTACGCGTACATCGGCATACCTGTGCTCGCTAACGAGCTGCTCATCTGCTTGCTGAAGCGGCAGGTTAACGCATTCGGGGTGGTGTTGATGGTGGCGTCGGTCGGCCTGCTGGTGCTGGCGAGAATGGTCCAGCAGCCCATACGGCCGGGAACCAAACAGGCGGTGCCGACGCTGCCCCGTATCGCTATCGCGCTGACGGCCGTGGTGATCTGCCTTCGCCTCATCGAGCAGGAGCCGGACCTGGGTACGGCCGCCGTACTGCTTGCCGCCGTGTACTGCGTGCTGGTTGCTGCCAGGGTCGCGTGGCGCACGTTAGCCATGGTAGCATTGGTAACTGTGATTGCATTCGCGTCCGCCACGGTTGGTTACACGCATCGCCGCAGTAGAATCGAAACGTGGCTGCACCCGTCCGCCAATGCGTCCGGCGATGGGTATCAGGTGTGGCAATCGGTACGTGCTGTCGGGTCGGGCTATATCTTCGGCCGCGGTGTGGGCCTGGGTCTCGGCAAATACTTCATTCCGCAGGCCGACACCGATTTTGCGTTTGCTACCATTGGCGAGGAACTGGGGCTATGCGGTTCGGTGGCGCTTCTGGCGCTCTTTGGCCTGGTTATCTTCCGCGGCATGATCATCGCCGAGCGGGCGGGCAACCTCAGGTCACAGCTGCTTGCGGTGGGCATAACGTCGCTAATCGGCTGGCAGGCGATCATCAACATCGGAGTAGCCACAGATACTATACCGAATACCGGTGTACCCATGCCGTTCCTCAGCTTCGGTCTTACAACCCTCATTACCACAATGGCTGGAATCGGTATCCTGCTGCGTATCGGACTCGAGTCACCACGGAGCAAATTGGCAGTCGGCGCTCCCGTCAAGCCATGACCCAGAAATCCGGCGGAATGCGAATCGCGCTCACCGGCGGCGGCACGGGCGGTCATATCTACCCGGCGCTTGCTGTGGCCGCCGCAATACGCCGGCAATGGCCCGATGCGGAGTTGCTGTATCTGGGCAGCGGCGCCGCAATGGAAGCCCGAATTGTGCCCCAGCACGGTATCGCATTCCAGGAAATACCGGCACGCAAACTGCGCAAGTTGGTGTCGCTCTCCACCATCGCCGCGGCGGCCACAATGGTACGCGGCACGCTGGTGGCCCGTCGTTACCTGCGCGCCTTCTCGGTGGATGCGGTGCTTGGGACGGGCGGTTACGTGGGCGCAGCAACGGTGGCCGCGGGTGCGCGGCTAGGCGCCGCCTGCACGATCATCGAGGGAAATGTGCTGGCCGGCCGCACCAATCGCTGGCTGGCACGCCTCACAAAAGCGGTATGCACTGCCTGGGATGAGACCAGCCTGCAATTCCGCCCTGGCCTCGCGATTCGCACGGGCCTCCCGGTTCGCGCCGACGTGGTGCTGCCGGCTGCGGTGCGCCCGGCCGCGGCCCGGCTGGATTTGGTCCAGCAGCTCGGGGCTCCGCCACTGGCGCGGAACCGGTTCACCGTGCTGGCTCTCGGCGGCAGCCAGGGTTCACGCGGCTTGAACGTACCGGTGTGCACAGCGGTTCCGGCACTCCTGGATGAAGGCTGCCAGGTTATCCATCAGACTGGCGAGGCGAATCTGGAGGCAGTGCGGCGCGCTGCAGCAGAGCGTGGCTACCTCGATTCGCCGTGGTACCTGCCCACTGCCTGGCTTAGCGATATTTCGATGGCTTCTGCACTCCGCAACGCGGATCTGGTGGTGTGCCGGGGAGGCATTTCAACGCTATCGGAGGTGATGGCGAATGGTCGCCCCGCGCTGGTCGTTCCCCTGCCGACCGCCTATGCCGATCACCAGCGGCTTAACGCCGAAGCGTTTGAGCGTGCCGGCGGTGCGGTCGCGATGTTGGAGTCGGGCCTCAGCGGAACTTCGCTCGCGGCGGCCGTCTGCGAGTTGGCCGCGTCGCCCGGTCGGCATGCAGCCATGTGCGAAGCATCGCGGCGGTTAAGCCCAATTCAAGCGGCCGATCTGGCAGCCAGTATTGTGATGCAATCTAAACCATGACGGTCGACCAGGTTGCCAGTATCTACTTTGTTGGTGTTGGCGGAATTGGCGTCAGCGCTCTAGCCCAGTATGCGCTCGAACGGGGCTGGCGAGTAACCGGCGCCGATTTGAATGTGGATTTGCAAGCGAACCCGGCGCTCGCGCGCCTCGCAGCCGGCGGCGCAGTCATATTTGCAGGACACGCCACCTCACAGTTGCCGCCAGATGCCACCATGGTCGTTGCCTCAGCGGCGGTGCCGGCTACCAACCCGGAGGTGGCCGAAGCGCTGCGGCGTGGCCTTCCCGTGTTGAGCCGCGCAGAGTATCTGGGCCGGCTGATGGACGACCACCACGCACCGCGGTTTGCAGTAGCCGGCACACATGGCAAATCAAGTACAACCGCCATGTTGGGCGGCATTTTGGCCGGCGCAGGGCGCGGTCCCGCCGTGTTTGTTGGGGCTGAGGCACCGCAGATTGGTGGCAACATGCTCTCCGGTCGGCCAGATGGTCCGTTCGTCGCAGAGGCGTGCGAGGCGTTTGAGTCGTATCTGGAGTTGCGACCCGATATCGCCATAGTCACCAATGTAGAGGCCGACCATCTGGATTACTTCGGCCATGAGGCCGCGGTCTTCGCGTCGTTCGGGCGGTTTGTTTCCGGCATCCGCCGTGATGGAGCACTGCTTCTCTGGGCCGATGACCCGGGCGCCGACATGCTCGCCGCCTCGGCGTCGGATGGCGTACGCGTATTTCGCTGCAGCGCAACGGATCCTCAGGCCGACTTCGTTGTGCGCAGCATCCAACTTACGCCGCAAACTGCCTTCGAACTGGTCGCGCCTGATTCCCGGCAGGTGATTCACCTCGCTGTGCTTGGCCGGCACAACATTCAGAATGCCGCACTTGCCGCCGCAGCCGCCTGGATTGGCGGCGTAAGCCTGGCAGAGTCGGCGGTAGCCCTGGCCGCATTCCCCGGTACCGAGCGGCGCATGGAGATCCTCGGCTATCGAAGCATCGAAGGCCGATGTATTACGGTGATCGATGATTACGCCCACCATCCTGCCGAGATACGCGCCACGCTGTCGGCAGTACGCACGGCCTGGCCAAACCTGCGCATCGCCATTCTGTTCCAACCGCACCTATATAGCCGAACACGCGACTTCGCCGAGGCCTTCGCGCAGGAACTGGGTCTGGCCGACGCTCTGAGCGTGCTGCCAATCTATCCGGCGCGTGAGGCGCCGATTGAAGGTGTCGATGGGGCTATGGTAGCGGCAAGAGCGAACCAGTTGCGGCCCGAACTGGCTGCTACCGGACTCATCGATGCGAACAGCGCGCCGGCCGAAGCGCTTCGGTTGCTCCCCGATGGCGGAGTCGCCCTGTTCATGGGCGCCGGTGATATCCGACTTCAGTCCGAGGCGATGGCCGCGCTCGGTGAGGCGTGTCTCCCACCAGCCGGCTCTGCATCGGCGAGTATGTTCCACGCCGGTCGGTCGGCGCACGGCCGCCTGAACGTCGCGGTGCTCATGGGCGGCAGTTCCAGTGAGCGTGCGGTGTCACTCGCCACCGGCAAGATGCTGATGGCAGCGCTGCAAGGCGAACGCTTCAATGTGCGGACGATTGACACAGCCGATGTTGCGCCTCTGCTGCTGCCTGCGCACGAGCCTCGGGCGGCGGCTGAGCCGGCGCGAAGGCCCGATGTGGTAGTTATCGCGCTGCATGGGCGAGGCGGAGAAGATGGCTGTGTTCAGGGCATGCTTGAGCTGGCCGGCATCCCGTATACCGGCTCGGGAGTGCTGGCCTCTGCTCTCGCTATGGACAAGGTGATGACGAAGCGCATCCTTGCATACGAAGGCATTCCGGCGCCACCACACTGCCTGGCCCAACGGAACCCGGCGCCGGATGTGGGCCGCCTTGCCCAAAAGGTGGAGCATGAGCTGGGCTTCCCGGTGTTTGTAAAGCCGAATCGTGAGGGATCTACCGTCGGCTGCGGGCTTGCCGCCGACAGCGAGACGCTGGTTCACGCGGTTCGCGAGGCATTGACGTTTGACCATACCGTGATCATCGAAAAGTACGTCGGCGGTATGGAGGTTACGGCCGGCGTGCTCGGCAACAGCTCGCAGCCGGAAACCATTGAGGCGCTTCCGCTGATTGAGATCGTTCCGCGGGCGCGATACTACGACTATGCATCGAAATACGATGCAGGAGGCAGCGAGCACGTGATTCCAGCGCGGCTGGACCCTGACGTAACGCAGCAGATCAAATCATGGGCGGTGACCGCACATCGCACGCTTGGATGCAGCGGAATGTCACGATCCGACTTTATCGTAAACGATGAAGGAGTCTGGTTCCTTGAGATCAACACCGTGCCGGGCATGACGGCCACCAGCCTGCTGCCGCAAGCTGCAGCCGCGGCCGGCATTTCGTTTCCGCAATTGGCCGAACGACTGATCGATTACGCCCTGACGGTACATGCATTGGAAAAGCCCTTGCCAACGGCCGTCTTCGAGGGTAGCGCGAAGCGGATTTAGGTTCAGGTGGTGGATGCCACGGACGACTACAGGAGGATGGACATATGCACCCGAAAAGGGAACCGACGAAATCGCTTCGGCGTAAACCTACGCTGGTACGGCTGCTGCTGGCGCTGTACCTGACGCTTATCGTCATAACGGTGGCGGCACTCCGGACCAGTCATATTCTGGATATCCGCAAGGTTCACGTCACCGGCATCGGCGCCCTGGCACCCTGGGAGAAGGAGCAGGCACTCGCTGCCGCGCGTCTTCCGGAAGACACCAACTGGGTGGCTGGGCCACCGGCCACTCTGCGCAGCCGGCTGCAATCACTTCCATTTGTAAGCCGTGCCCGAGTCACGAGAGCCACGCCGGGTGTGTTGTCGGTACAGCTGATGTTACGGTGTCCGTGCGCGCGCCTGGCCACACTGGCCGGCAGCGTGGAGGAGGATGCGTTCGGACACGCGATCCGTTACGCCGGCCCGACTTCTCAACTGCCGAAGATCTACGACGCAGCGGTTTCACAGCTGCCGGAGCCGGGAAGCCTGTGTGATCGGCCGGAGGTGCTCACCGCGCTCTCGGCTCTGGCGTACACTGCCGCCAGACTGCCGGTAACTGCCGCTTCCATGACGATTGATTCCACGGGTTATTTCTGGTTAAATATGCGAGACGGATTAGCTGTGAAGCTGGGAGACGCGACCGACTTGGCCACGAAACTGGATCTGCTCAGCGAGATTTACGCCCGTGAGCCTGGCGTGGCGCAGAGGCTCGCGGTGATCAACCTGGAGTGCTCGACGGTGCCGGCTTGCATACCGCGTGGCGAGCCACAGCCGGCCGCCTCCGTACAACCTGCGTCCATCAACTCTACGCCACATTCCGGGGTGCAGGCGCCTGGATGAGTGCGTTCACCTCCAACGTACAGCATCGCACCTTCTACTGGCAGTTGAGCCTGCTGTGCTTCGTGCTCGGAGGATTGCTCGCGGCTGCAGCTCGCACGGCTTCGTCGATTTCGCGCGCCGGCCTTGTACCTTCGCGAACCGGGTTCACCTACGGTGGCGCCGAGGTGCTGACACCGCCTCGCGTTTCCGAATATGAGGCCGAAATCAAGAAGCTGCGTGAGCGCAACAGCGAACTGGAGAATAACGCGCTAACGGGAAAAGGCGCTGCGTCCACCCTCAATCAAGAGCTGCAGGATCTGAAGCTGTTTGCCGGCCTTAGCGATGTACAGGGGCCCGGCGTGGTGGTAACGCTTACCGATAGCAAAAAGCCGGCGTTGTTACCCACCGACGCTCAAAGCAAACTGATACACGATTCCGACATATCGATGACTGTCAACGAACTGAAGGCCGCGGGCGCCGAAGCGATATCGGTTAACAACCAGCGGATCGTTGCATCCACGCCGATCCGGTGTGTGGGGCCCGTAATCTATATCAATCGCACCCCCACGGCGCCACCGTACGTCATAATGGCTACGGGCCCCGCCACCGTTCTGCAGCAGGCAATGAATCTGCCGAACGGTGCGCTGGACCAACTGCGACAGTTCGATCCCGCGATGGTGAAGGTGGAGACTCGGCCCTTGCTTCGCATTCCCGCCTTCTCCGGAAGTACTGCCACGCCGAACACGGTAACGGCAAAGACGCCAGCGGCAGCATTGGGATCCACGGAACGGCACGAATGAAGGCGCTCTGGCCCATTTCCAGCCTGGTCATCGGGTTCGCAATGGTCTACTGGTTGTTTGACCGCGGCAACTGGCAGGTTCCGGCGGCTTATGCGCCGTATTTGTCTGTTGCTGCCCTTGCCGGCCTCGATACCGTGTTGGGTGGCATCAAGGCCGGAATCGAAGGTAGGTTTCAAAACGACATATTCGCGAGTGGGTTCCTTCTGAACACCTCGCTGGCGGCGCTGATGGCCTGGCTTGGCGATGCTATCGGTCTGAATCTGGCGCTTGTCGCAGTGCTGGTGCTTGGAGGACGCATCTTTCTCAATCTCTCGCTCATCCGGCGTTACTACCTTACGCGCCGAGCCATGGCGCGCAGTCAACAGCAGGAAGAGGCGGCAGCAGCCGCAGCCACGGCGGCAGCTACCAGCCTTTCTGCCCAGACAGAGCCACACTGATTGAGCGCCGTACGAGCTCGGGCAGGTACATTCGGTATAAAAAGGCAATAGTGAAGGACACGAGGACTACATGGCAACACCGAACAATTCATCATTTCCACCCGACATCCACGGCGCCCGGATCAAGGTTGTAGGCGTCGGTGGCTGCGGATTGAACGCCGTCACCCGGATGATCGAAGCCGGATTGGGCGGTGTTGAGTTCATCGCTATGAACACCGACGCGCAGGTTCTTAACATCTCGCCCGCCGGAGACAAGCTGCAGCTGGGCGAGGCGACCACCCACGGATTGGGCGCCGGCGGAAATCCCGATATTGGCCGGCGAGCGGCCGATGAAAGTGCGGCCGAGATTCGTAAACGGCTGGATGGCGCCGAAATGGTATTTATCACCGCCGGCATGGGCGGCGGCACGGGTACCGGGGGTGCGCCGGTGGTCGCAGCTATCTGCCAGGAGTTGGGCATACTGACGATTGGTGTGGTTACGCGACCGTTCTCCTTTGAAGGACCGCGGCGCGCGCGGATTGCGTCGGATGGAATCGATGACTTACGGTCACACGTAGATGCGATCATCGTGGTTCCCAACGACCGCCTGGCGATCGCGGACCGCAAGGTGACCTTTGAGGATGCGTACCGTGCCGCCGACGACATACTGCGACAAGGCGTTCAGGGAATCACCGACATGATCAACATCCCGGCAGTCCAGAACGTAGATTTCGCCGACGTCCAGTCGATCATGAAGGGCGCCGGCACCGCGCTGATTGGGATCGGGATCGCGAGCGGGGATCATCGTGCAGCCGAAGCAGCCGAGCTAGCCATAAACTCACCCCTTCTTGAGCACGGCATGGACGGCGCGACCGGCGTGCTGGTGAGTTACACCACAAGCTCCGACTTCCGCCTTGAGGAGCTTACCGAAGCCTCCGAGATCATCCTGGGCAAATGCGATCCGGACGACGCGAATATCATTACCGGCTGGATCAAGGACAGCGCGCTTGCCGGCGAAGTTAAGATCACGGTCGTGGCCACAGGGTTCGGCCGGCATCGGTCCAGCGGATTTGCCGGCGGCGGTGCGGCGCCACCACGTCCGGCCGACGTTTTCCAACGCAGGATCGACACGGGAACACCAGCTTCCGCGGTGGCGGCCAGCGACGAGAAACCGGCGGCGTCGACGCCGTCGACGCCGGCGCCTACGCGCGACGAGGTCGAGGTCCCTGATTTTCTCCGGCGGCGCCCGTAACAGTTCGGCCGCAGCGCACGCGGGTGGTGGGATAAGTTTGGAAGGCGTGCGTTACGATGGACTCTATCTATCTCGATTCGGCCGCAACCACCGCCGTGGACCCCGGCGTATTGGCAGCGATGCTGCCGTGGTTCCAGGCCGACTTCGGCAATCCCTCCAGCATTCACGCTACCGGACGTCGCGCGCGAGGCGCCGTTGATGAAGCGCGCGATGCGGTAGCCCAGCTCATTGGGTCCGCATATTCCGAGATCACCTTCACCAGTGGCGGCACTGAGGCCGACAATCTGGCGATCCTGGGCGTGCTGCTGGCAGCGCCGCCCGAGCGTAATCACGTGGTCATCAGCGCGATTGAGCACCACGCAGTACTCCATGCGGGCCGGCTGGCTCGCCAACTCGGGTTCCGGGTTACGGAGGTGGCTCCAGACACGAATGGCGTGCTAGCCGCCGACCGCGTGGCCGCAGCCCTGGATGCCGGTACCGCGCTGGTATCGGTGATGCACGGCAACAACGAGATCGGCACACTGCAGCCAATCGCTCAGATCGCCGATGTGGCGCACGCCATAGGCGCGTGGCTGCACACCGACGCCGTGCAGAGCGCTGCGGTTCAGCCGGTGGATGTTGATGAGCTGCGGTGCGACCTGCTGAGCCTTAGCGCGCACAAGATGCATGGCCCAAAAGGCGCCGGCGCGCTCTATGTTCGCACCGGCGTGCCGGTAAGCGCGCTGATGGTGGGCGGAGCGCAGGAGCGTGAGCGCCGTGCGGGAACGGAGAACGTTCCGGCGATTGTGGGCTTTGGAGTGGCGGCGAACCAGACGCGCCGCTGGGTACGAACCGATGGGCCGGCCACGGTGGGCACGCTGCGTGACGGAGTCGAGACCGCCATTCAGAGCGCTCTGCCTGGCGTTACAATCCACGGCGCCGATGCCGCCCGGATGCCGCACATCTCCAGCTTTCGGCTGGATGGAGTTGATGGCGCCACGCTGTTGATGAACCTCGACCGGCGCGGTATCGCCGCATCGAGCGGCTCGGCATGCTCATCAGGCTCTATCGAGCCGTCACATGTGCTCACAGCGCTTGGCATACACCGGCGCGATGCTTCCGGCGGTGTTCGATTGAGCCTCAGTCGCACCACAAGCGCAGAGGAGTTGACTGCGGCAGTACAAGCCGTATGCGAAATCTCTGCCCAGCTCCAGCGGTGAGCCGCCGTAGGCCGTCCGCTCTTTGGGCTGCGAACGGATCACTCGTACAGGAGAAATGGCTTTCTGCGCTGGGCAAACGCGTGGTCATCTTCGTACCAGGAGTGGACGAGCTCTTCCGGATCGGCGCCCGCACGGAATCGCTCAAACGCTGCCCGGTTTACCAGGAGGCGGTTGAACTCGGAGATGCGCCAGGTTGACGGGTACAGATCGCGGAGCGCGGCGGCTATTGCTACACCGGTCAGCACCGGTACAAGCGCCTCGCGGCTGGTGATTTGAAGACTGATCCCCCGGCACAATGCGCCGGCATGGATACTTGAGTTAGGGCGAAACTCTGTAGGCACGAACACCACACCCGGCAGCCGCTCCGCGCGCAGGCGGGCGGCGAGAACGCGGCCATCGATGAACGGCGCGCCAACGATCTCAAACGGCGTGTCGGTACCACGGCCAACGCTCACGTTGGTTGGCTCCAGCAGCCCGATTCCAGGATAGAGCAGCGCCTGGTTGAAGCATCGAATGTTCGGAGACGGATTGATCCACAACAGGTTGGTTTCGTCCCAGAACATACTGCGCCGCCAACCCGCAGCGCGCTCAACGTGAAGGTTCACGCCAATCGGGCGTTCGGTGTGAAACATCCCGGCCAGCTCCCCCACGGTCATGCCATGTCGAACCGGCATAGGATGAAATGCCGTAAAGCTGAGGCGGTCGGAGTCCGCCTCAGGCCCTTCCACCACCAATCCGCCAATCGGGTTAGGCCTATCGAGCACTACAAACATCAGGCCGTGCTCCGCCGCAGCCTCCATGCAAAGACCAAGCGTGCTGATGTACGTGTAGTAGCGAGCGCCGATATCCTGAATGTCGTAGACCAGCGTATCCAGGCCGCGCAACTGTTCGGGCGACGGCTTATCTGTTTTGCCATACAGGCTATACACGGGCAGACCGGTGGCGGAATCGCGGGTATCGGCGACGCCGGTATCCAGCACTCCCTCAAGCCCATGCTCGGGGCTGAAAAGGGCGTGAAGCTGAACGTTCGGCGCGTGGTGCAGTAGGTCCGCGCTGCGCCTCCCCTCGCTCGACAGTCCGGTATGGTTGGTAACAAGGCCGCACTGCTTGCCACGCAGCAGCTTGAAGCCTGTTACCGCCAGAGCGTCGATCCCGGTGGAGACCGGGTTGAGATTTGCCGCCATTACCGCTCCCTTCCATTCACACGCCTATCGCATCTCCACCGGCGCCAGCCACATCGTCAGACCGGGGTTCAGCGTGTACGATGCAGGGAGCGCGCGCAGCGCGCCGGCCAGCAACTCGAGCGGCTCGTGCTCGCCGGCCACGTACAGCACGTTCACGGTGCCCGGCCATATCGGCGTGTTCTGCCTCCGACCGGCCCCGCCGAGCCCGTGCGCGCCAAACAGGCGCGTCCAGCCGGAGATGCCCATCTCTTCCAGCGTCTCAATAACCCGCTCATCCATGCCACTGTCGTACACCGCAGTAAGAAGCGAATTCACGTTTCAATCCTCTGCCGTATGCCGGATTACAAGGTTACCCATCAGGTCGGTCTCCGCAACCCATCCGGGTATTACCAGAATGGTAGCATCGTGCTGCACCACCACGCACGGCCCTGGTAGCTGTTGACGCACCGCGAGCTCCTCGCGGTGAAAAATGGGCGCTTCATGTGTACAGGCCAGACGCAGGCATGTAGTTCCTGCGGGCCGGGCGAGTTTGGTCGGGAGCTGGGGCTTTGGCAACCGTGGCGGGCGGCCGCGCTGCACCGCCAGGCCCACCTGGACGGCCTCCACATTGCGTTCTGGAGCGCTGAAACCATATAGACGGCGGTGGCTGCGGTGGAACCTGGCGATGGCAGCGCCGACGCCCGGTGTAGGGAGCGGGATGGGAATATGGCTGCCCTGCCCTTCGTAACGCAATCCCACTGTGGCCTGCCACGTGAGCCCGCGCAGCGCGATGCCATCGGCAGTCAGCGACGACTCCAACTGGCCGCGCATCTCGTTCAACACCCGGTTCACAAGGCGATCCATCTCCTCAACCGGGCCGGGCGAACTGCATCCGGCGGGAAGTGAGCGGACGACCTCGGTGAGCTTAACGGCCTGTACCAGCCCCCAGGCGGAGAAGACACCGGGATGTGGCGGCGCCATCACCTCACGCATGGCGACCATCTCGGCCAGTTCGCACGCATGCAGGGCTGATGCGCCGCCGAACGCCAGCAGTGTAAAGCCCGACGGGTGATATCCGCGCGCCGCGGTCGCTCGGCGTATAGCGCGCGCCATCTCGGCATTCGCGACCTCTATCACGCCCGTGGCCAGATCTATCGGCGTCATTCCAGCCGCTCGACCGGCATCGGCAAAAGCACGTGCGACGGCCTCCACATGAAGAGGCGTGTCGCCGGCCAGGCGCACGTCGTGCGGTATACGCCCGAGAAGGATGTGGGCGTCGGTGACGGTAATCTGGTTACCTCGCCCGTATGCGACCGGGCCCGGGTCTGCGCCCGCGCTTTGCGGACCAACATGCAGCGCACCGGCCTCATCGATGCGCGCGATCGCTCCACCGCCGACTCCGATCGTTTCGATATCCAGAGCCGGCGTACGCAGCGGCTGGCCGGCGACGTGGGTCTCCTGAGCGGCCTGTGGACGGTAGTCGACTACCACGGCAAGATCGGCGCTGGTCCCGCCAACATCCAGCGTCAGCAGCCTGCGGCGGCGCGCGGCGCGCGCCAAACTCGCTGCGGCCGTAACGCCACCAGCCGGACCGGAAAGGGCGCTATGAATGGCCATGTGGCCGGCTTCCGGTGGCAGGCGCATCGCGCCGTTGGATTGCATCACGTGAACGGCGGAGGCGCCGAGGCGGCGGGCCGGCGGCTCCAAGGCGGTAAGGTAGCTCTGAAGAACGGGCGCCACATAGGCATTCGCCACAGTTGTGGCGGCACGCTCGAATTCGCCCTGTATTGGCGCCACCTTCGAGGAGATGGAGACCGGTATGCCAATCTCGGCGGCAAGCGACAGTATCTGCTCCTCATGGCTCGGGTTGAGGTATGCAAAAAGAAGGCACACCGCCAGAGACTCGGCATTTAACTCCGAAACCAGTTTGAGCGTGCGCCGGATTTCACCGATATCCAGCCCATTCAGCACAGCGCCGCGCCAGTCGACGCGCTCTGCAGCCTCGAAGCGCATTCTCCGCTCAACAAGCGGCTCGGCACGACTCGGCGACAGATCGTACAACCGGTCGCGATTCTGCCGCCCGATTTCAATCGCGTCGCGAAACCCCTGCGTGGAGATGAGCGCCACGCGCGCTCCTGAACGCGTCAGGAGCGTGTTGGTTACCACAGTGGTGCCGTGCACGAGCCGAAATGGTGCCGTGAGCCAGCCGCGATCGATGGCATGTTTCATGCCCGCTAGCACCGCCTGCTCGGGGTGCGACGGCGTTGACGCACATTTCCAGGTTACCGGCGCCCGACCCGGTACGATAAAGACGAAATCGGTGAATGTGCCCCCGGTATCTACCCCGGCAATCGACTCGGATCCTGACTTGGAGATTGGCGTCATCAGATGAGATTCCGGATCACTCTCGAATTCTGCTGGAGCACAGCGGCAGTCGCAGCCATACTGGCGCCATCCGCAAGTGCCGCTCACGGGCGCCGGGCAGCCAAAGCGCAAAAACCGGCTACCGGCATGATACCCATCATCATGTACCACGCCATCGGCGGACCGGCGGAGTTCGCCGGCGGTCGGCGCTACGATATTCACGGGTTGAATATCGCCCCGCAAACCTTCCGACACCAGCTTGAACTGATGCGCAATGCCGGATGGATACCGATCAATGTATCGGAGCTGCTCAAGCGCGGGCCATGGGCGCCATCCGGTCGGCAGCCGGTGGCGCTCACGTTCGATGATGCACGCGGCAGCCAGTTTCACACGCTGCCGAACGGCTCAATCGATCCCAACTGCGCGGTCGGCATCCTGCTTGCGTTCCATCGACGGCATCCGGATTGGCCGCTGCGCGCCACGTTTTACATTCTGCCCGATTCACCGTGGAACGGCGTTCCGTTCGACCAGGATCGCGAAGGCGGATGGAAGCTGCGGTTTCTTATCCGACACGGCTTTGAGTTAGGTAACCACACCACCTCACATCGCCCACTGAACACACTGGATGGCCGTACCATTCAGTGGGAACTTGCCAATGCTGTAAGTTACATTCACCGCGAAGTCGGCCCATACGCCGTCCGTTCGCTCGCCCTGCCCTACGGCATCCCGCCGAAACCGGCCTACCGGGCCACGCTCTTCACGGGCCGGTACCGTGGCGCCACCTACAACCAGCGGCTGGTGCTGCTCGCAGGCGGCGGACCGTCGCCGCTGCCAACCGATCCGCGGTTTGTATTCGGCGCGATTCCGCGTGTTGTGCCTGCACCGGGCGTAGTGGAGCAGTGGACGCGGAAGCTGCGCCACGCGTGGAATAACATTGCGATAGGCAGGGGCGACGCAGGTGCCGGCCCGCGGTCACACGAATAGTCCGGTCGAACGCGCGCAGGTCGTCAATTCCATGGCTGCCTGCTGACTGGGCCAAGGAGGCCGAATGCTGAGCAAACGAACGCTGGTGACGGTGGCCGCAGCAACCGGCCTGCTACTGAGCGCACCGCGACAGCTGCGCGCGCAGACCACGATCTACCGCGATGCTTTGGGTTTGCCATCGGTGGTGGCTCCAGACATTCCGGCCGCCTTCTACGGACTCGGATATGCCGTGGCGCAGGATGACGCCGTGCAGATGGAGAGGAACTTTCTGTTTGCTCGCGGCCGGCTGGCGGAGGTCGACGGTCAAAAGTCGCTCATGCAGGACATCTTCATTCGCACCATGGGCTTCCAGCACGCCGCCGTGATCGAGGCGCCAAAGCTGCGTGGCATCGGTGCGGCGATGATCGACTCGTTTTGCGCCGGAGCAAACCTCAGCCTGCGCCGGCAGCGTAAGCGGCTTCCGCACTGGCTTCGACCGGTAACACGCGTAGACGTGCTGGCGCTCTCCCAACTGATGAACGCCGCATTCGCCCTGGAAGACGTTCAGCAGCAGCTCTATCCCGGCATTGGCTCCAATCAGTTTGCAATCGCCCCGGCTAGAACTGCGCAGGGCCACGCACTCCTTTCCATTGATCCCCATCTGCCGTGGTCCGGAATCTTCGCCTGGTACGAATTCAGCCTCTATACGCCGGAGTTCTGGTTCCATGGCGTCACGGTGCCGGGTGTTGCTGCCACCGTTATTGGTCATACCGCGAACGTGGGCTGGTCGATGACCAACAACAGCCCGCGGCTCTACGACCTGTTCACGATCCATACCAATCCGGATAATCCCAACCAATACCGATTCCGCGGCGTGTGGAAACCGTACATAACACGCGCGGTCACGCTGCACTACCTGGTGGATGGAAAGGAGCAGACATCGCACCAGCTCGTTCGCAGCACAGCCTGGGGGCCCATCGCGCCGCTCCGAGCCACCGCCGTTCACCTTTCCATGCTCAACGATTGGAAGGCATTGACCGAACCGCTGGCGATGGACCGCGCGAAAAACGCGTTGGAGTTCCGCCGGGCGCTGGCGATCGACGGAATATCCATGTGGAACATGGTCTACGCCGATACGCACGGGAATATCGGCTACCAGTACAACGCACGCGTGCCGCATCGATCGCCCCTCGTTTCGTGGACACCCGCCGTGGATGGAGCTAACCCTAACGCGGTGTGGGGCCCTTTGTGGACCGTGGACCAGCTGCCCCACATCCTCAACCCTGAATCGGGGCTGCTTGTAAACGCCAACTCCGATCCGAAGTTGACGCCGTGCGATGGCGAACTCAAGGGTGTTTGGCCGCGAGACGTGACCAGCTACGGTGAGACCACACGGCGTGCACGCCTGGCGCAGCTGTTGATGAGCAACCACAAGGTGACGGTGCGACAGGCGATGGCGATTGCAACCGATACCTATGTACCATACGCTATTCCAACCGTGGCTGCGCTGGCGGCTGCGGGCCGCAACGACGCGAGCATTGGCAGCGCGCTGGCGGTACTCCACGGCTGGAATGGTCGTGCCGATATTACAGACCGCGGCACGGCGCTGTTCTACTACTGGTGCCGTGCGTGTCCCGGAAGCATGGCGCTCCGACAGTTGGCGGGCCGCCACGTCGCATGGACGCCTGAACAGCGCCGGACCGCAGTCGCCGCCCTGCGCCGGGCCGGCGGTGAGCTGATCGCCGATCACGGGTCACTCAGCGTACCGTGGGGCGCCGTCCACGTGGCGGTACGCGGCAGCGATACGTTCCCCGTAAGCGGCTTTCGCACCGGTGATGCCGGAGCCGCTGTTGTGCCCAATTTTGGCCCGTTCGTGGATGGGCGTGAACTGTGCGATACCGGCTCCAGCTTCCGGATGATCGTCAGCATGGAGCCGCACAATGTGGAGTCGTGGGCCATTCTGCCGCATGGCGAGTCTCAGGATCCAGCCAGCCCGCACTTTGCCGACCAGAATCGGCTGTTCGGCGAGGGCCGATATGTTTCCACCAACTTTGGGCCCGCACGTGCGCGGAAGGCTGCTGTTGAGGTCACGCGGCTGCCGGCGGCGCGCTGACAGTGGCCGTCATCGTGCTGGCCGGTGGTGGCAGTCGCAGAATGGGTCGGGACAAGGCGCTTATTGAGCTGAACGGCAAGCCTCTGATTGAACACGCGCTGGAGCGCGTGAGCGGACTTGCCGAGCCGATTCTGGTTGTTGCCGACCGCGCGGACAGGTACACCCTGCCCGGCGCGATTTGCGTCGGAGACGACATGCCGGGCGAGGGTCCATTGGCGGGAGTGGTAACCGGGTTGCGAGCCGCCGGCGCCGGCGCGCATCTGGTGGTCGCCTGCGACATGCCGCACCTGCAGCGAGACCTTATGCGAACGATGCTGCTCAGCGTATCCGACTTCCAGGTAGTTGCCGGCCGGGTCGACGGCCACACGATGCCCTTGTGCGCCGTCTACACGCAGCAGGTTCTGCGCACCGCTGAGCGGCTGCTGGAGACCGGGGAGCGCGCGCTACGCTGCGTGCCGGAAGCTTGCAAAACCCGATGGCTGGATGAGGTGGAGCTGCGGCAGTACGACCCGGACCTGCTCTCGTACAGAAACCTGAATACCCCGCAGGACATCCGGAATTGGAGAGAGACAGCATAGGGCGCATGGGGCCGCGGCAAATACTCTGGTGGGCGGCACTGGCCGTTTGCGCCCTGAACCTGGCCGCGATGATCCGCCGCGCGCCAATACTCAAAGCAGAATCGCAAACGCCGGCCGAGGTATCGGCGCAGGCTGCCGCGCGATGGATCAACCGGCATGCCGAAGCGGGCGCGCCGTACACGCTGCTGACAGACGCCCGGGATATCTCTGCGCCGTGGTTCCACTACCGGCTGCAGTACTTGACGTACCCGCACGTGGTGTACGCGGTGAGCGATAACACGGGCCACGGCAAGCTCACGGGGAACGCCATCTACCACACTGCGTATCTCGTGACGTTTGAACACGCGAGCCAGGCGCCGTTGAACGGCTGGTATTGCCGGCACATCTGGCCGGCCGCAACCCTCTACACGCTGGCGCAGCCTGCTCCACCGTCTCCAACAAAACCGCAAAACGCACGGGGAGTGCTGCGCCTGCTGCGCGAAATACTGGGCACACTGGCCGCCACTGTTGCTGCCGCTATTGCCGGGCTGCTGGTGCTGCGTGTTACGGGCTACGGTAAGGCGTTTCGGAGCGTGATTGCCAAGCTCGCTTTTGCCCACCTTACCGGCTTGCTGCTCATCAGCTGGGTTGCGATGCTGACGGGTTTAGCTGGAGAGCGGCTGTCTCTCATTCCCATCTATGTGGTTTTCGGCCTGCTCATGCTTGGCGCGGCAGTCGCACAGCGCACAGCGCGCCAGCGCCACGCACCACAGCCTAACGCGGCACCAGGCGGAGCGCCGCCGCCACGGATCGCGTGGTTTGCCGCCGGCATCGTAATTCTGGCGGCTGTTGCCGCGCTTTGGACCGGGTGGCTGAACGGGCTGGATTGGGATGGATACGCAATATGGCAGTTGAAGGCAAAAGCGTTCGCAATTGATGGCGACTTCCGCGTGTTGACGGAGCAGCTCAGGTTCGCATACGCACACCTGGACTACCCGCTGCTGACACCGCTCGCCACGTGGTGGCTCTACGCGCACGCCGGCGCTGTGTCGGACCAGATCGCCCAGGCCGGCTGCTTTACCATCGCGCTCGATCTGGGCGCGCTCGTATACGGCGCCGTGCGCGAGCGCTGCCAGCAAGGCTCGGCGCTAATCGCGTGCGCGCTGGCGATCGCGGCGCCGGTCATCGTAACACACGCGGTGTCCGGTTTCGCCGACGTTGCCATGGCCGCCTGGTTATTCGCGGCCGCCTGGATGCTGGGGGAGCAGTCGGCCGGCCAGTCGTGGGCGCCGTTATGGATTTGTGTTGCCGGCCTCGCACTAACGAAGAACGAAGGGCTGGCCGCCTGCGTCTCGGTGTTCGCGCTGCTGTTTCTGGAGCGCCGCATGAGCAAACGGGCCATAGATTGGCGCGGCATCGGCCTTTGCGGCGCTGCCTGCGCCCTTGCGGTTGGCCCCTGGATCGGCTGGAAACTGGTCCATGGCGTCGGCTCAGACCTCTTTCCAGCACATCGGCCACCACTGCTTCTATCCGCAATCCCGGGCAGACTGGTGATCACGCTCGCGGCAATGCTGCGTGCCATCTCCCGCATTGGGCCGTGGTTTCCGTGCTGGGGCTTGACCGGCATCGTGATTCTGGGAGGCATCGCGATGGTGCGGCATCGATGGCGTGAGACCTGGAGTTTCTGGTTCCTTGCCTTTTGCCAGCTCGTGGCCTATACGTGCGTCTATATCATTACGCCGCATGACCTCCGCTGGCAGCTCGCCAGCAGCGTGGACCGGCTGCTCGCGCAGGTTATGCCCTGCGCCGTGGTTGCGGCTGTGATCGCGATTGGCGGCGCTGGAACATCCCCGACACGGAGCCACGACCGAACTCCCGCTGCCGCGCCGGCATCCACCGGCTGAAGCCCGCACAGCGCCCCGGATCCGTCGGGAACCAACGCGTCAACCTCTGGAGGAGCAGCTTTGAGAGATTCACATCGGTATGCAGCCTGGCAAGCACTGCGTCGATTTATAGAGACTCCGCTGGATCAGTTACTCTCGGGTGATTGCGAATCAGGACGGCGGGCAGCACTCGATCTCTTTGATCAGGCGAGGCACGAAGTGCCGGCCTATGCCGCTTTCCTGCGTGATCACGGCGTTGATGGTGAAGCGATTGTTCGGAGCGGCGCGTTCCATGAAATCCCGTTTACCACGCGCGCGAACTATGTGAACCGGTGGCCGCTTCCGGCACGCTGTTGGCATGGCGAGCTGGCCGCTAACGGAATGGTTGCGCTTTCGTCGGGATCCACCGGCACTCCTGCCATCTGGCCGCGGACGGTTGCCGATGAGCTGCAAACGGCAATTCGATTCGAGCAGGTATTTCGCGACATGTTCCACGCCGATCAGCGCCCCACCCTTGCCATCGTCTGTTTCGCGCTCGGCAGCTGGGTAGGCGGCATGTACACGGCGGCCTGTATGCAGCATCTCTCCTCGAAGGGATATCCGATCACCTGCATTACGCCAGGGAGCAATCGCAGCGAGATACTTCGAGCGTTTGCCGAACTCAGCCCGATGTTTGAGCAGACCGTGCTGCTGGGCTATCCTCCATTCCTCAAAGACGTTATCGACGAGGGCAGTTCCACAGGCCTCCGCTGGGACGCGACCGAGATGCACCTGGTGACTGCCGGCGAGGTGTTTAGCGAGGGATGGCGTGAGCTTATGGCCGAGCGCGTCGGCTGCGCCGACGCTGGCCGGTTTGCCGCATCGTTGTACGGCTCCGCCGATGCGGGTGTGCTTGCGATAGAGACGCCGCTCAGCGCCGCTATACGGGGATGGTTGGCGCTGCACCCGAGTGCGGCACGGGACATGTTTGGCGGTTCACGCATGCCCACATTCATGCAATACGATCCGCAATGCCGCACCTTTGAGTCCAATGGTGGCGCACTGGCTTTCACGGCTGACGGCGGCGCGCCACAGATTCGTTACGATATGCTGGACGAAGGCGGAGTTGCCGGGTTTGCCGCGATGACGGAACGGCTGACAGCCGCAGGATTCAGGATGGAGGACGTTGGCGGCACGATTCGCAGCATGCCGTTTGTGTGGGTTTTCGGGCGGCGCGACTTCACCGTGTCGTACTATGGCGCCAATATCTATCCGGAGCAGGCGCTGGCTGCGCTGGAGCGCAGGGAGATTGCCGAATGGGCGACCGGCCGGTTCGTGATGCTGGTGGAGGCGGATGGCGAGCACAACAGCACGCTGCGCTTCCACATAGAGCTTGCGCGCGGCGCGACGGACACGCCGGAGCGAAGGCAAACCGCGACGGCAGCGTTGGCGGAAGTTCTAGTGAGCAGCAACAGCGAGTTCGCCAACTACGTGCCGGCCGCGAAGCAGATTCCGTCGATCACTTTGTGGCCGACAGGAGCGCCGGAGTTCTTCGCTACCAAGGGAAAGCACCGTTACACGCGGTAGTCGGCGCCGTGACGCGGCAGCCGGGGAGTGTGGCGTAGCCCTACCGACCGATTCGTAACAACCTGATTGCGCCACGGATCTCAGATTGCGTAGAGTAGAGCCCTCTCGTAAGGTACCGACCTGTACTTGTAATTGGCCAGGCCGTGCGCCTGAATGCCATATCGTTTGAGCTCGATGCTGGAGCTATCGCCGTTATGGAACAGTTCAAGTAGTTCTTATCGTGTCATAAGCGCCATAGAATTCTCATTTGAGCCGTCTCGTATCGAACGCGGTCTTACCACCTTCGAGAAGCTCCTCAACACGCTTCGGCACGGCATGAGGATCAACCGAGCCGGTGTAGTCGGCCCGGATTTCCGGCTACTCAATGATGTTCGACGTAGTGAGTGTAAACCTCCGCCGTGAGTTACGAGACGGGTCACGTTCCGTGGTAATCGAGTCGCGGGGTTGGCCGGCCCCACGGCTATTGCCCGCTGTGGCCGCCACGGATCGGACCGCCGTGCGGCTGCTTCACCGAGCCGGACACGCTTACCGCCTCACCTGGTAAATAGCCTGCCACTTTGGAGTGTGCAGGTCTGCAACGTCTTCGCTCAGGCCCCAGCACCCATACCTGCTGTAGCCGCCGGAAGGTCCGGCGAAGTAGATGTACGTATTGCCGCCCAGCGCCATCCAGTTATCGCGCACGTCGCGCACGATGAGATCTTTCATCCCGGGCGCCCGGTTTGCGCGGATACGGTTCGCAACATTCACCACGCTGCCACCACCGTTATCCGGCCCGGCCTCATACTGCAGATGACCTATTCCGTACTGCAGCGCGATCGCGCCGATCTGCGAGCGAACCTTCCGGTTGGCGTCACTTGCGCCACGCATCACGGCGAGTATCTCCTCCGGGGATGCCATGGCGCTTGCAGAGGAGCCGCTGAAGTAGGCCGCAGATGCCACACCGTGAAGCCAGCGCCACGGCTCGCCCCATGCGTGGGTAAGCCAGGCGAGTACATCGGCGAAGTAGGCCTGCGGAGAGATGGTCCAGGATGCATAGACAGGCAGGATGCGCCTGCCTGCGGCGCCGCCGAAGGTTCGCTGGAAGATTGAGGCGATCTGCACCAGCCGCTGCGCGTGCCGGCGGTGCGCCCAAACCTCCGGATCGGTAGAACCGTCGCTGTTCAGCCGGCTGCCTCCAGCATGAACCTCCTCCTCGGCAGCGAGCTTGTTCCAAATGTACTGCGGGAATCCGAAGTTCCACACCTCGTTAGAGTGCTCGATGAAGATCCGGAGCTCACTCCGCAGCTTTGCATGCATCAGGCTTGCAAGAGACTGAACATACTGGTCCGTTGCCGACACGGGGATATTGATCCACGCATCTTTGCCGCTGGTGTTGGCCAGCTCGATCACCAGCTCCCACGCGGCTCCTACGTGCGCCCCAGTGGTCTGCTGCGTGGCTGCGTCGAGCGGCGTTCGAGCTTGCCACTCAGTCAGATGGTGGCCGGTGTCGCCGTAGTACCCCGGATTGTGATTCGTATCCAGCCAATCCATAAACCGCAGCGTAGTGAACGGCTTCAGCGATTGGAGAAACTCGCTCGTAAACGTCGCCGAAACCGGTGCCCTCGTGCCGGGTCGGAGCACATGGAGGTGAGCGATGCCGCTTCCCGTCCGGCCCGCAGGCGTCAAGCGGGTGTTGCGAAAGGTGAGTGTCAGCAGCCCACACCCGCGCGGCACGTCCAGTACGGCATGTGTGGTGTTGGCGGCGGCGTCATACGTGGCGCTGCGCACCCGAGCTGTTGAATCGCCACCGGTTTCCACGTTGGCCTGACCGGAAAACGAGAGGAGGTACGCTCCGCTCCAATCCGGCTGGAAGGCGTCCGGATCGTCAATCGGCGGGTTCCAGGCTGGAAATGGCCGGATATCGAACAGCACGGTTGTGCAGTCTGCAAGCGGCCATCCGAGCGCGTCGACGGGGAGCGTAGCGGCGCCATCGGCTGCCGTGAACGGCCGCAGGGTGCGCGCCAGATCGACGAATGGTTTCGACCGGCTGCCGTCGCCCAGTCCTTCCAGCGAAATGCCGATATCCGCTCGAGCCGGCAGGACGGCAGAGCGCGCCGAAACGGCCAGCGCGGCCCCACCGCCAAGGAGCGCCCGCCTTGATATCCCACCGGATCTGCTGCTATTTGTCATGGCCGAACTCTCCCGAAGGTTGGAACATAGCTTGCCGGCGGCACGCAAGGAATCGCACGACGCTGGAGTCTTCACCGGTGCAGCCCCTGTCGCGGCGTGGTATGGCCCAACTGGATGTCGAACTGCCTATCGCGGTACCATGCCTCTATGAGCCTCGCCGATACCATTGCCGTACTGCCTCTTGAAACACCTCCGGACGCCGTCATCCCAGTCCCCGGCTCAAAGAGCATTACAAACCGCGGTCTGGTGCTGGCGGCGCTTGCCGACGGCGTGACGGAGATTGTCAACGCGTTGGATTCCGATGATACGCAGGTTATGGCGGAGGCGCTTCGTGCGCTGGGGATCCAAACGGAGTGCGATCCGGCGGCCCGGACGATCCGGGTGACGGGCTGCTGCGGCCGTATCCCGGCGGCAAGCGCTCGACTGTTCCTCGGCAACTCGGGAACCTCCATCCGCTTTCTGGCCGCTCTGTGCTCGTTAGGCCACGGCGAATACCGCTTTGACGGTACCGAGCGCATGCGGGCGCGGCCCCAGGCCGGACTGCTGGACGGACTTCGAGCGCAAGGCGTTGGCATAACATTTGATGGCGTTGTCGGGTGCGCGCCGTTCACGCTTCACGCAAACGGTCTGGCTGGCGGAACGATGGAGCTTTCGCCGGCAGAGAGCAGCCAGTTTCTCTCGGCGCTGTTGATGGCCGCGCCATACGCCCAGCTGCCCATGGCAATCTCCATACTCGGTGACCTACGGCCCAACTACGTGGCGATGACGTGCGCGATGATGGCGAGATTTGGCGTAGAGTGCGGCGAATCCGACGGCGTGTGGCGGAGCGCAAGCGGTCCCTACCTACCGCCCGGCCGCCTCACAGTTGAGCCGGACGCCTCATCGGCATCGTACTTTTTCGCTGCGGCGGCGATCACGGGCGGGCGGGTCACGGTGCCTGGCCTCAACCATGACTCCCTGCAGGGTGATGTGGCCTTCACCGAGGTGTTGCGATCGATGGGGTGCCGCGCGGAGGATACGGCCGAAGGCCTGTGTGTTGAGGGCCCGCCACCGGGCTGCCTTCAGGGCGTTGACCGCGATATGCGTTTCATATCCGATACCAGTCTTACGCTGGCCGCTATCGCACCATTTGCCACAACACCGACTACAATCCGGGGCATTGCGCACAGCCGCCTTCAGGAGAGCGATCGCGTCTCGGCCATGTGCACCGAGCTGCGCCGCCTGGGCGTTACCGTGCACGAGAGGCCGGACGGAATGACGATTGAGCCGGCCGCCCACATGAACGGCGCAACTCTGGACACGTGGCAGGATCACCGCGTGGCGATGAGCCTGGCGATAACCGCGCTCCGGTCGCCCGGCGTGGTGCTGCGCGACCCGGCGTGCGCCGGCAAGACGTTTCCGGAGTTCTGGCAAACGCTGGAACTGCTCCGCCTTCGGAGGCCGTCAGGTGTTTGACAGTGTGTCGGTCACGATCTGCTGCGCCTCATGCAGGATCGCATCCACGGTCGCCTCGTCGCGAAACGACTCGGCGTAGATCTTGTAGATCGGCTCCGTGCCGGAGGGCCGCGCTACAAACCATCCGGCAGATCCGGAGACCTTCAGTCCGCCGATCGGCGCATCGTTGCAGGGCGCAGTTGTAAGCCGCTGAAGCACCGGCTCGCCCGCGAGCGTATCGGCCGAAACCGCCTCTGGTGTCAGGTTGCGCAGCGCCTCCTGCTGCTTCAACGTGGCGGGTGCGTTGACGCGACGGTACCACGGGCGCCCCAACTCTCCGTGCAGGCGCTCAATCCATTCGCCGGGGTCGTGACCCGTAACGGCGGTTATCTCAGCGGCAAGCATGCAGGCCACGATACCATCTTTGTCTGTGGTCCACGGCGCGCCGTCCAGGCACAAGAAGGAAGCGCCGGCACTCTCTTCCCCACCAAATGCGATTGTTCCGTTCAGAAGTCCGTCGGCAAACCACTTGAAACCAACGGGCGTTTCGCATACCTTGCGACCAGCCGCCTCAACCGCGCGGTCGACCAGCGAGCTGGTCACGATAGTCTTGGCAGCGCGGGCGCCGGCGGGCCACTTTTCACGGTGGTGGAGCAGATAGTGCACCATGGCCGCGAGGTATCCGTTGGGATCGAGCAGGCCTGCTGTTGGCGTCACGATCCCGTGCCGGTCTGCGTCTGGATCGCACGCGAATGCAATGCGGAACTCGTTCCGATGGGAGACAAGGTTCGCCACCACTGGAGGCGAGGAGCAGTCCATACGGATCACGCCATCATAATCGGGCGGGATAAACGAAAACGACGGATCGATCGCGGTCGCCAGCACTTCCAGGTTCAGCCGGTACCTGTTTGCGATTTCGGGCCACCATGCCGTAGATGCGCCGCCAAGCGGATCGACGCCGATGCGGATTTGCGAACGGGCTATCGCACCGGTATCGATCGCCAGAGCCAGCCCATCAACATAGGGAGTCAGGAAGTCGAAGGCGACAGTGCGGTCGGCGTCAAGCGCGCGTTCGAGGGGTATACGGCGAACGTCGCGACGCCACGTGCTCAATAACTCATTGGCGCGTGTCTCAATCCATCCGGTGGTTGCCGTGTCGGCCGGCCCACCGACGGGCGGATTGTACTTGATACCGCCATCAGTCGGCGGATTGTGCGAGGGTGTGATAACGATGCCGTCTGCGTGTGGTTTGCCGGCGCGCGAATTCTCGCTGATTATTGCCCGCGACACGGCCGGTGTCGGCGTATACGCGGCCGCACCCTCGGCCCGTGAGAGGCAGACGGTAACCCTGTTACCGGCAAGCACTTCCAGCGCCACGTTGTGCGCGTTCCGCGAGAGAGCATGGGTATCCATGCCGAGGAAAAGAGGCCCGTTGATGCCGAGTTGGCTGCGCCGCTCACAGATCGCCTGGCAGATCGCTGCAATATGCGCTTCGTTGAACGACCCGTCGGACGAACGGCCGCGGTGACCCGACGTGCCAAACGAAACGCGCTGCGCCGGGTTGCCGGGATCCGGCGCGATGTCGCAGAAATCGGCAAGTATGGCCGGCACGTCAATGATTTGTGAAGGCCCCATGCTCTGCTCCGCAAGATGTGCGCCGGGCGCCACGTAAACGGATACCCTGCCACACCGCCCTGGCGCAAGGGGCGGAGATGTTTTGTGGCCAGAAAACCGTTACCCGCAGATCTGCCGCCCCTGCAGCGCCAGGCGAGTGGCGTGAGACCGATTGGGCTCACTGGGGTTACCTTCATGCGCGAGGCATAAAGAGATCCGTCACGCCGCTTCGATAAACCACAGGCGCTTGACTCCGTACTTCAACCGGGGCAACATCTGGCCCGCTGGATGTTGCAGATGGCCGTGTTCGCCACCACTTACCGCTCCGTCAACCATCACTCAGTCGCCATCCTGAGCGAAGCCGAAGGATCACAGCCTGCGCCGGGCTGTCTGGTGGCGACGCTGGGTCATCGTCTGCGACTGGCGTGGCCGAAGCCGTGCGCGGGTCCAGACTGGACAACTGCGACGGATGGCACGCATGCAGTGCAGCGTATGGGCCCCTCAAAGCTGGTCGTACCGCCGCGTAAGCGAGCAGATGCGGCCAACGGACGCCACAACCCACCCGCCCTTGCTTGACTCCCCGGCACCGCCAAAGTATAATCCGACCATCGGGGGCGGGCTATCACCGCCTTCAGGAGAGACGTCAATTGCTTGAGGAGACAGCGAACGAACTGAAAGAGATGCGGCTCCGGCTGAATGAGCTTGGAGGGCATCTTTGACGTCGCCGGACGTTTAGACACTATTGCAACACTAGAAACGGCATCGTCCGACCCGCAGTTGTGGGACGATCCGCCCGCTGCTCAGGCCCTTTTGAAACAACTGAGCCAGCTGCAGGAGAGCATCGCGCCGGTGCAGGCGCTTGGCAGGCGCGTGGACGACGTGGAAGCCCTTTGTCACCTGCTTCAGGAGGCGGGTGAACCCGATCCTGAGAGTGAGGCCGAGCTGGCCGCCGCCCTTCGAGAACTGGCACACGACCTGGACCGGCTGGAGATCGAGATGCTGCTCGGCGGGCCGTACGACGCCGGTGACGCGATCCTCGAAATTCAGGCCGGCGCAGGCGGTACCGATGCGTGCGACTGGGTGGTTATGCTCCAACAGATGTACCTGCGCTGGTGCGAGCGCAAAGGCTTCGATGCGGAGGTAGCGGACGAGAGCGAGGCTGATGTGGCCGGCTTGCGCAGTACTACGCTGTTTGTGAGGGGGCGCTATGCGTACGGGTATCTGCGCGCCGAGCACGGAGTACACCGGCTGGTGCGCATATCGCCATTCGATGCCGCCAAGCGTCGGCAGACAAGTTTTGCCCGCGTGGAGGTACTGCCCGATGTGGGAGAAGAGGCGGCCGTCGCGATAAATCCCGACGATTTGCGTATAGATTACTACCGTTCCAGTGGCGCGGGCGGTCAGCACGTGAACAAAACCGAGTCGGCCGTGCGCCTTACGCACTTGCCGACGGGCCTGGTTGTAACCTGCCAGAACGAGCGTTCGCAGCACAAGAACAAAGCTGCGGCGATGAAGGTGCTGGCCGCCCGACTGTGGGACCGCGGCCAGCAAGAACAGAAGGAGCGCGAACGCGCGATGCGAGGCGAAACGAAAGCGAATGAGTGGGGCAATCAGGATCGCTCGTACGTACTGCAGCCCTACACATTGGTAAAAGACCTTCGCACCAATGTTGAGACCGGCGATGTAACCGGCGTGCTGAACGGCAATCTGGATCCATTCATCCAGGCATGGCTGCAGTGGCAGAAGAGCGGATCGCCGTAACTTTGCGCAGCGCGCATGCGTCCAATAGGTCAGGAGCGCGGCAGATGATGAGATCGGCGAATAGCATTGCAATTTCAGCGGCCACATTCATGCTTCTGAGCGCAGTCTGCACGCGTGCCTGCGCCCAGAAGGGCCGAACGGCCAAAACAGCCCGAACGGCGATCCGTACCGCAAGTTTGCAAGCGCCCGCGGGAAAGCCGTCGCCACCCGTCGTCGCGCCCGGCTGGACGACAACGGTGGAACTAACCACCCGGAACATGGGATCTGGTGAAACGCCTCTGGGCGATCTTGTGGCCGACTCGCTGCGCAGCGCCGGCAAAGCCGATATCGCTTTTATTGCAGCCTCCTCTTTTGACGAAGCCACGATACCAAAGGGAAGCTTCGTACCGGCTGACGTGGTCAAGTCGCTGGAGTTCGGCGACGACACCGTAGCCGTCGTCAAGTTGACGGGCAGCCAGATTGAGAAGGCGCTGCGCCACTCGCTGACGCTTTTCCCCAAGGAGAACAGCGGCTTCTTGCAGATGTCGGGCCTCACGGTCACCGTATCGGTAGATGCCACCATGCAGTCTCACGTGGTATCGGTCAAGGTGGGATCCGCGGCGCTCGAAATTGCCCATACCTATCTCGTGGCAATGCCCACACCTCTGGCCAATGGCGCGCTGGCTTATTTCAAAGTCTGGCCGAAGAGCGCCATTGACCACGAGACGACGTCAACGCTTTCGGGAGCGATAACCACCTGGCTTGCCGGGCATCACCATATTACGCGCTTCGATCCGCGCCTCGTAACCAAACCTTAGAGAAGAACCTGCCTTGAATGCCGGACATTCCGGCTTCCGTTGAAAGGATGAGCCGTGACAGGATCCCCCTCCCGGAAGCGTGCGATGAGCGTGCTGTTGCTCGCTGTTGTGGCCACTCTGGTGGGCTGCGGGCACGGCACCGCCGACGGCGCTCAAGTAGCCGGACCGACTCCCGCGCCCGCTCCAACCCATCCGACATTCGACTCGGCACGGGCCTGGACCTATCTCACCGCACAGACGGCGTTTGGCCCGAGGCCTCTCGGCAGCCCGGCGCACGCCAAGTGCCTTGCATGGCTGCAGAGTGAGATGTCCAAGTATGCCGATGTGACGATCGCGCAAAAGTTCACGTACCATCAGATGCCATGCACCAACGTGGTCGGCGTCTTCTATCCGGCCGGCAGCACCAAGCCTTCGCAACACCCGGTACTGATCCTGGCGCACTGGGACACGCGCCCCATCGCTGACGGGCCTTATTCCACCGTGGCGAAACTCTCGCCTCCGTACTCGTTCAGCTCGAACGGATGGAACCGGGTCAATCCAATTCTGGGTGCGGACGACGGCGCATCCGCCGTCGGTGTGGTTCTGGAGCTGGCGAAACTCTTCAAACAGCAGAGGCCGCCGGTCGGCGTGGTGCTACTGCTGGATGACGGTGAGGACTATGGCGATTTCAACGCCAACAACGGCGACGGTGATGGCGTGGAACTCGGCTCGCGCTACTTCGCCAAGAACTTCTCGAAGGATCCCCGGTTCGGCAAGCCGGAATGGGGCATTCTGCTGGATATGATCGGTATGCGGAACCTCTTCATACCGCGTGAGTCGGCATCGCAGCAGTTCGCAGGCTCACTCAATGATCGCGTATTCGGCGTGGCCCAATCTCTTGGATACGGAAAGGTGTTCCGCTCCGACGAGATGCAAGACGTTGGCGACGACCACCTGGCCCTGAACAAGGCCGGCATACCTACGATCGACCTCATAGACCCACTCCCGTACCCACCCTATCAAAACACTGGATACATCTACTGGCATACGCTTGAAGATACCGTGGATAAATGCGACGCTCAAAGCCTGAAGGCCGTTGGCGATGTGGTGACCAGTGTGGTATACAGCGGAGACTGAGCCCGCACCCAAACGAAACGCGTTTCGTTCGCCAGTCGTACCGTTTATTGAGCGCGCGCGAAGCACAATGTGTCTATTGCGCCACACAGCGGCCATGGCGGGGCCGGCTCAAAGAGATTGCTCAACCTACGACCGGTAATCGGGTAAGAAGGCCTGAAAAAGATGGCGGGTAACGGCGTTCAGCCTGCGGCGCGGCGCGTCATAACGCTCCGCGAAGACGACCTGAAGATTTGCGAGCTGTGTGGCCAGTTGAACCTGGCTACCAACAGGGAATGCTTTGTTTGCCGCTGGAGAGGCCACTTTGAAACGGACGCAGGGTTGGTGCACGCCGCCGTCTCGCTGACCGTGAAGCAGTATGGCCGCCTGGAACTACAGCACCTTACCGACCCGGTTACGTACTCCGTTTCGCACGTAACGCTGGGCGACCGCCTGGTGCTGCTGCTGCGCCGAACGTGGCGAGCGCTGATCGGCTGAGCTCCAGCGGGCACCCGGGAGAGACCCATCGAACCAGCCAACCATCCGCGCAGCCGGGCCACACAGTCATCACCCACGCGTCATGATGGCGGCTCGGTTGCCGTGGCCCGTGTGGCTGGTATACCGATCCGGCTGCATTTCACGTTCCTTCTACTGCTAGCCTGGCTCTTTGTAGCCAGCGCCACTAGCAAGCAGCCACATCCCTTTGACGGGCTGCTGTTTGTAGTTGGCGTATTTGTCTGCGTGCTGCTCCATGAGCTCGGCCACGCGCTGACTGCAATGCAATTCTTCGGCATCCGAACTGTGGATATCGTGCTCTACCCGATTGGCGGACTCGCGCGCATCGAGCGGCTGCCGGAGCCTCGGCAGGAGTTCTGGATTGCGCTCGCTGGGCCGGCCGTCAACGCGGTACTGGCACTGGTCTGCGTCGTGGCGCTCAAGGTGACCGGCGGCGGGATACCGCGAATAGGCGTTGTCAGCACACCACGAACGCTTCTCGCGGGCCTGTTGTTTGCCAATGTGGTGCTGGCCGGCTTTAACCTGCTGCCGGCTTTCCCCATGGATGGCGGCCGAATCCTCCGCGCCCTGCTGGCGGTGCGCATTGGCGAAGTGCGCGCCACGGTTCTATCGGCACGCGTGGGCCAGGCGCTGGCGTGGGTCATGGGCTTCGCGGGCCTGTGGACCGGCGACTTTCTCCTGATTATCGTTGCGGTGTTCGTCTACCTCGCGGCAGGCCAGGAGTCGGCGGCGATTCAGACTCGCAGTCTTGTTCACGGAAGACGCGTACGCGACGCCATGCTAACGGACTATCGCACGCTGCCACACGGCGCACGGCTCAGCGAAGCGGCCACAGCGCTGCTTGCCGGCAGTCAACAGGATTTCCCCGTGTTGAATGGCCAGGAAGTGGTCGGTGTTCTGCCGCGCGGCGCGCTGCTGCGTGGCATGGCCGCGGCCGGCGCTGATGCCTGGGTTGCCGGCGCGATGGACCGTGACTTTGCCCGGTGCGGGCCGGATGACTCACTGGAGTCGGTCTTCACGCAAACTGCAGCCCATTGGCCAATACTTGTGATGGCGGAGGAGGGCGGAAGCGAGCAGCTGGTCGGTATGATCACGCAGGAGAATCTTCTCGAGTTCCTTGCGCTTACGCGCCTCAACGAGCACGCTCGAGCCTGAGCTTACCCCGCCGAGACGGCGGACCAGCCGGATGCCGGCGGGCAACGTCGCGGCGCGGGCCGAACGCCTATCGATTCTCGCGAAGAAGCGAGGTCTCCCCGGTCGGTAATGCAATACGGAAACTGGCCGTTCCGGCTCGGCCGGTTTCGCGGTCCGCCGCGATACGCTCAGCCCAGGCTTCCGGGATGCTGAAGCGCCAATCCGTGGCGCGGGATGCGCTTGCGGTAAGTTCCGCCACGGCCCCGTGCTCGATGCGCCCCGAAACAAGCACGCCGTGCGCGGCTCGCAGGTGTTTGAACGTGAGCGACGGTACGCCTGGCGGCACCGCCGGCAGCAGGCGTGTGCCGACCTCATCCACCTGAACAAACAGGGCGTTAAGTGCATAAAGCCACAATCCGGCGCCCGTTGTGAACCACGGGACGCGGACGTGTCCATTTCGATCAACATGTTCGTTCGGACTGCAGAATGCTCCGGCAGACGCGGCGCCGCCGCGCAGAGCTTCCCAGGCGAGCGCGCCACTGCCCTGCCACGCGTGTACCGCAGCCAGGTGGGCGCCGGCCCATGTCCACATCGACTGTTCGTACGGCTCGGCGAGGCCGGGCTTGAACGCCTTTTGGGACCGCAGGGACTCGTGGGCAGTCTGCGCGGTTTGCAGCGCTCGTGCGCTTGAGAACTCGATTCGGAAGGGGAAGACCGGCGCCAATACCGACATATGGAACGGTGCGCCTGCCGGTGGCTCCCACGTGCTGCCGCCGTTTTGCAGATTCTGCCGCAACTCGCGTGCCAGGTTCGCCCACTGTTCCGCACGGGCCGCGTCACGCGAAAGCAGGTGCGCTGCGTTGGCGGCGGCTTCCATCGAGGCAGCGGCGGCGCACGTGGTAAACGGCCCGTTCTCCACCTCACCCGCCGCTTCGTCGAAATCGACGCCGCGGACGGTGCGAAGCTGCTTGCCGGGGCCGCGCACCAGCGCATTCATCTGGTAGTACCGTGCTATTTCCCGCAGCAGCGGGTAGAGGTCGTCCAACTGCACCAGGTCGCGCTCGTAGAGCCAAAGGTTCCACGCCGCCAGCGCAAACTGGCCATTGTGAAACTTCTCTGTGAGCCATGGGCCCAGCGGATCGCGCTCGTTTCCGGCCTCATCACTGCTCCACGGAAAGTGGGCGCCACGGCCAAACGCACGATCGATTGCCATCGGAAGTGTGGTCAACCGGAACCACGGTATGCGGGCGGCAAGCTCCGGGTGATTGGCAGAGAGCAAGCCCAGGAAAGGATAGAGCTCATCGTGAAATGCCCCGCCATCCCAGTACGGCTTGCCCACGGCCGGAGGTATTGACCATTTGGTGATGGTGCTTCGCAGCGTGTGGAGCGTCATCTGGCGGAATGCGTCCACGGTGGCATCCCCGGTCATCACATCGGACGCGCTTTGGAATTCAACTCGCTGGCGCTCGGCCTCCTTGCGCTCGTCGTCCATGGTGTCGGCTCGAGCCGGCTCCAGATACGTGCGCCGATCTGAGAAGCGCATGCTGGTTACCAGCGTCACCGAACTGCGTGCGCCAAGGTTGATCGCGGTTTCTATGGCGGCGCCGCGCTTACCGACCTCGCTGCGAGAAACAGCAGTTGGTTCCGAACAGTCGCCTTCAAGCGTCAGCTCGCCAAGCTCACCGGCAAACTCATAGTGCAGCCGAACTCTCCGGCCGTCGATCTCGTGCGTAAACCACATATCCGGCTCGTCCGCCGTGTAGTTAACGCGGAAGACGACGCTCCGAGCCGCATCTCCATCGTTTCGCAGCACCGTCTCTACCCGGAACACATTGCGTTGAAGCAGGACTGAGGTTTCGGCGGTTTCGAGAATGGAGTTGTGCTTCAGCTCGGATGTGACGACGCCATTGACCGGGTTGATTGCCTGTCGCCAGATTGTATCGAATATCTGCTCGCCATCCACCTCCAGCGTCCGGACCAGCGTGCCGAATGAGGTCAATGGATGCTGCGCGCCCGACCTGCGCCTGCCCGCCCACGTGAACCGCTGCGTCTCTCCCGCGGCATCCTCGGAAGCGACATGAAAGCCGGTCCGCCCAACGGTGCATCCGACTTCGCCGTTCGCGGCAATCGCCGACACGATGCGATCGTTTTGCCAGGATTCGAGTGTAAATAGCTGGTTCATATTGCTAAGACGAGGGCTACCACGAGCCGCCACATGGCGCGCCGCCGGGCGAGCGAGCAGATTATTCGTGCCGGTCCAGCGTATAATCTGCGAGGGCGTCACGTTGCAACAAGCCGTTGGCGCGCTGCCCGCCTCATTATGACGCAGAACGAATTCGCCCACGCCGGTACTCTCTTCGACTTGATTGTGATCGGCGCCGGTCCAGCCGGGATTCACGCTGCGGCAGAAGCCCGCAAGCTGGGATTGAACTGCCTTGTGCTGGATCGCCGCGGTCTAGCCCACAGCTTTGTGGAGTATCCTCAAACTCTCCGCTTCTTCTCGCCGCCCGATGAGATGGAGGTGGGCGGCGTGCCGTTTCCGATGCGCGGCGGCGACAAGCCCTGCCGCGAGGACATACTGCCTTACTTTCGGGCTGCAGCGCACGCGCTAGACCTGCAGTTGGCATTGTGGCGCCGAATCACGGCGGCAGCCTAGGATGGCCAGGCGTGGAGACTGCAAACGGTGCGGGAGCCCGATGGTGGCCAGCCGCTGGAATTGGTGGCGCGGGCGCTTGTACTGGCATGCGGCGTTTGGGATATCCCGGTCCGGCTGCCATGCCCGGGCGCCGAATTGCCGCACGTCATCTCGCGCTTCACCGAGCCTACCGAGTACTTCGATGAGCCTGTGCTTGTTGTGGGCGGCGGAAACTCAGCCGTTTATGCGGCGCTGACTCTGGCGGAGGCGCACGCCAAGGTTACCTTCGCCATGCGGCGTGAACCGGTGGCGGGCCAGAGCCACCTGAGGCCCTTTGTGGTGCGTGACCTCGAGATGGCGGTCGCGGATGGCCGGCTGAAGCTGCTAACCGGCGTCATCGTCACGCGGATTGAGCCGGCGCGGGCGTGGATGCAGCCCGTGGAGTACGACGCGGAGCATCCTTCTGGAGGGCGGCCAAACGGAACGCCATTTGAATTGCCTGCACGATTTGTCTTTGCCCTGCTGGGCCAGCGACCTGATGGCGAGATTATGGGGCTGCTTGGCCTGGAGCAGACAGCCGATGGGAGGCCTGTGCAGAACAGCGAGACGTACGAGACGCTCAGCCCGAATGTCTGGACAGCCGGTTCACTGGCCGGGCCGAAGATCGACATCATCATTACCGCTCGCACGCAGACGGCCGGTGTGGTACAGCGAGTAGCTGACCGGCTGGGCGGAAAGGAGTCACGATGACCAGCCACGAGGAGATGAGCGTAGCGGCGTGCGCCCAGCGGCTTGAGAAGATGGTGTTGGACGGCGTGGAGAAGGAGTGGTACTCATGCGCTACATGGCGCGTAACCGGGTCGGGCGCAACCGTGGCGGAGGGCAGCGTTGGCGTTACGAATCTGCGCGACGGCGCGGCCTCCCCAGCGAAGCTCGACACCATTTTCGATATGGCGTCGCTCACCAAGCCGTTCACCGCCGTGCTTCTGCTCCATGCTGCCGAGCGTGGTGATCTGCACCTGGGTATGCCGCTCGCTGCTTTTCTGCCGGAAGCCGTCGGGACCAGGGCAGGCGATTTGACGCTGCGGCAGCTGGCGACGCATACGAGCGGATTATCTCCGTGGAAGGCATTGTACGAGCGTTCGGAAGCATCGCCGGTACCCACCATCCTGAGTATGGAGCTTGCCGCCGAGCCCAGCACGCGCTACGCTTACAGCGACCTGGGGTACATCCTGCTTGGCGAAGTCCTCGCCCGAACCTACCAGCTGCCGCTGGACGAGCTGCTCCGCGCGTGGATTCTGGAGCCTGCAGGGCTTCACGACACGATGTTCAATCCGCCCGCCGCGCTCCAGCCGCGCATTGCGGCCACGGCCCACTGCAGCTGGCGGCCCGGAGAGACGCTGATTGGCAGCGTGCACGACGCCAATGCGGCCAGCATGGGCGGTGTTGCCGGCCATGCTGGTATCTTCTCGACTTTGGACGATATGACGCGCTTTGTGGCGGCCATCATGGGCCGGGGTGAAAACGCACTTCTGTCTCCGGCCGCCACGGCCGTGATGTCGACAAATCAGATTGAGCCTGCCATTGGCGGACACTCGATCGGATGGTTCACGCCACCGAACGGCATGTTGCCCGGCGGTGACTTTGGTGACCACGCCTTCGGCCACACGGGGTTTACCGGCACCATGCTGATGCTGACTTCGGACGGCTCGCTTACAATGCTGCTTACCAACTATGTGCTTTCACCGTTTGAGGGCGGCGAGATTATGCGGCTGCGGCGGAGATTCGCCAACGCGGCGGCGGCAATGCGCAGCGTGGCTGATGACTAGGCTGAGGCTTGAGCCAGCGCAGCAGATCGCGACCTGGCTGTGGTTGCCGTTGGCCCGTTCGCCAGGAGCGCAGATGCCTGCATGGTCATCGCATACTCCTCATCGGCCGGCACAACCCACACCTCGGCCTTCGATCCGGTAGCCGAAATGAGCGACTCGGTCGCACCATCGGCGCCGCCGTTGCTGCGCTCATCGAGATGGATACCCAGGCATTCGAGGTAGCCGCAAATCCGCCCGCGCATCTCTGGCGAATGCTGCCCGATGCCGCCGTGAAACGCGATGGCATCCACACCGCCCAGCGCCACAACCATGCCGGCGAGCGCCTTTGCCGCTCGATAGGCGAATACCGCCAGGGCCAGACGGCTCCGGTCATCTCCGGAAGCGGCGCTCGCTTCCAGATCGCGGACATCACCGCTCCGACCCGATATGCCCAGCATGCCGCTCTCGGCGTTCAGCAGTTGATAGAGGCGCTTACTGGTCATGCCGGTCCGCAGTAGGTAGAGCACGAGCCCGGGATCGATGTCGCCGGACCGGCGTTCCATCATCAGACCCTCCAGCGGGCTAAAGCCCATCGTGGTGTCGATACTCACTCCATCAAGTTCGGCTGAGAGGCTTGCGCCGCTGCCCAGATGGCAGGTGACGGTGCGCAGGCCCGGCTGGGACGGGTGCACCAGCTCCATCAGGCGGCCGGAGACGAACTGGTGCGCGATGCCGTGGAAACCGTACCTCCGAATCTTCCTTCCCTCAACCAGTTCGTGAGGCAGGCCGTACGCTTGAGCGAGGTCGGGCATCTCTGCGTGAAATGCCGTGTCAAACACGGCGAATACAGGCAGCACCGGTCTACGCCGCAGCATCTGCTCCAGCAGGTCGCACGCCGGGGGAATGTGGACGGGCGCCATGTCGGCAAATCCGCGGATGGCGCTGGTGATAGCGCCGGTGACGCGGATGGGCTTCGTAAACCGCCCGCCGCCGTGAACCACGCGGCAGACAATCGCAATCGGAAGCGGCGCACCAACCAGACTCCGCTGCACGGCGCTCCAGGCATCCGCCATGCCGATGCCGGGGACTGCGGTCTCACCCGTTTTGCCCGCGGAGCAGGTCCAGCGGAGCGCCGCGTGTGGCGTACCCATCCGGTCTACGGCTCCCGTAAGCAGCGCATGGCGCTCAGGTCGTCCAGTCGCGATGTCCAATTCGAATAGCGCGAATTTCAGAGATGAGCTGCCCGGATTCACGGCTAAAACGGTCGGCTTCATGTTACAGCCTCCAGGTCCGTTCAAGCGCAAACGGCAGCCGGCAGCCGGTTCCGTACCAGAAGCTGCAACCGGAGCTGTTGGCCGGACTTGGCCAGCTTGCAGCTCTCGCAAGCGCGGCTTGGGGTGAAGCAGGTGACGGCCGGAGATCATCGGCTCGCGCGCAAAGGATCCGGAACCTCGGCGCGCGCCGGAATACACTTCCGCTAATCCGGTGGGCAGACAGGCGGCCGGCTGAAAGCAAAACCTGGGGATGGGCGGCCGGATGGCGCCTGGCACGGGCCGGATTGTGACGTGAAGCAGGCAAAGCCGCTGCCCTCCCACTTCGCACTACGCGCAAGCGATGCCGGAAATACGGCATTTTCCCGCAGTGTGATAAAGATCACATGTTACTGTGCGCAGAGGCCGAATCCATCCGTTTTCAGGGCGGCATCGTCCTGTCGATCCGGCTCTTGAACCGTATAACGCGATCATTGGCCTGGTAGAGGCGAGCCTCTGCCGCGCCGTTGTGGCACCCAATGCAACCGGGATTGTTTACTGCCCGCCCGGTGACGGCGGGCGTTACGGCCGTTCCGAACCCGCAGGGACCTATGCGCATGATGCGGGTGTTGAAGGCTGTCAGGGTCGAGGTGCCGGCTACCGAGCCCGGCATCGGCCGGATGATCCGTGGGCCGCCGGGATGACACGTGAAACAGGTATCGCGCGACCGCGTCAGCCTCCAGGACCCGTTCGGCTGGCGGCGGACCTCCATAAACCAGACGTGCCGCGTGTGCAGGTCAATGCTCATGACGGCATGTAGCGAGTGCCTCGGATCGGAAAGCAGCCACTGATCCCAACCTTTGCTACGGTGCAGCGCGACCGTGCGAACACCACCAAGCTCGCTGTTGACGAATTGCACCGAGGGATATGAACGCCAGTGCAGCGGTATCGTGCGCGCTGCTGCCGGCATCGCTGCATAGTACTGCTCATCCGGGATGGCCCACCCCATGCCCGTTCCGGGCGAGAAGGCAAGGCGTGCCGACAACGGCACCAGCTGATTCAAGCGCGCTTCAGCATCCCTGGCTCGGAGGCCACGCTTCAGACGTGCGAGCGCCGAGACCGGCGGATAGGGGTTTTGGATGATCCGGCGCTCTACCGTGTTCAACGCTGGTTGCGGCGGCGACGCCACGGCTGCGGCTGCAACAGGCGCCGACACGCACAGCAGGAGGCGGGTGATCAACCAGGCGCGGTTTGGGAGCTGCCGCTTTTCACCTCCCGGCTTTCGCGTCTCCATAACAGGCTAGCCAGCACCTGGAGCGTCGCCGTGGCGCCAATGCGGCGTGAGCCACACTTCGGCTATCTGGCACCCGCGGCCGTTGCGTCCGCGCCCCGCTGCAGGTGTCCACCGAACCTCCAGTTCGCCATCTACGATCACCTCCGGCGGAATGGCCAGTTCAACCGGCGCGGTTGGAACCGGCTTTTGCATCGGTCCGCCAAGCAGAGCGCCGGTGCCGGCGAACACTGAGATGGCGTCGCGCGGGTCGGCGCCAGCATTGCCGGGGTCGTCGGTGGCGAACACAAAGCGAAGCCTCCAGCGTGCAGCCGGGTCCAGCCGGGAGTATCGCATCACCAGAGGCGTATCGTAGAGCGTCTCGGCATGACGGCACCATGCCACACGATGCGTCGGTATGTAATCGGCGAACCCGGTTCGCACGGATTCATAGCAGCCCGGGTCTTCCTCCAGCCCGGGACCGACAACGAGGTGTGGTCGCTGCCGTGGGTCGCCGGGCTGATCGTAGAAGCCGCCCGGCCCGGCACTGCTCCAGTTGACGATGGAGTTCAGCTCCTGCCGCCGGGCCTCCTCATCCGGCAGCGAGCGAATTGCCTGAAACCGGTAGAGGAGCCAATCCCGGTTGTTCACCGGCGCGTCGATCGAATCCAGATTGGCGCCGCGTTCAAAGTGAATTGCGGCATACCGCGGCACGCTCAGCTGCATGCAGATGCTTTGAAAGAGCGCTTCGGCAAGCTCGAAGACCCGTGCGCGAAGGTCCTGCGCCGGCGGACTAACCGCTGTCAGCGCAAGGATCTCCTCGGCCTGCTCCATCGCGCGAAGCGCTCCGACAGCCGCGGCGCCACGAAGCGCATCCGTCGCCCGCGTCTCCAGCTCCTCCTCGAAGCAGAGGCGCGCCCGCAGGTAGGCATCATAGTAGGCGCGGTACAGCGCCTGCTGCAAGCGCCAGTTGCGTTTCTGGAACGGTGTGGCGGCTTTTTCCATTACCTGAAACTGACGTAGCGTGACATCCACACCTGTGTTCGCGGCCAGCGAACCGCGCCAGTTACGTTCCAGAGCCAGCAATCCTTCGGCGAACACTTCCCCGTAATCCGGACCTATGAAGTACCGGCTGTAATCTTGCAGGATTGTGCGGACGTCGGCGTCGGGTTCCCACCCAAGCGCGCTCCAGACCACCTTGTTCACGTCGTCGTTGCAGCCCTCGGAGTAGCTGATAAACCCGATAGCATCGCCGGCGAGTTTTCGAAAGATGTGGGCCTGATCCACTGGCCGTGGGTTGATGCCTTCACGCCCCTCGGTCAACGCATAGGCCAGATCCCAGTCCTGTGGAGGATACTGGCACTCGCGGCAGTGCGTGATATCGGGATAGCGGCGAATTGGGTACCGATCAGGCACCATCCGGCGAAAGTCCGGAAGGCTGACTCGCACCTGCGGGCCAAATACCACTCCGGCAAGCCACGCCGGCTCTTCCGCCCTCAGAATGCCGATGAACTGCTCCATCCAGGCGGCATCGAATCCCTGTGGCGAGACCCACATACCGGCGTTGGGATGGTATGACTTCAGTGCATGCGACTGCTGTTCCAGAAGGGCGAAGAGCAGTCGCGGGGGCGTGTGTCCAGGGTCACCACCCGGCACGAACACGGCATCCACGCGTGGCAGCGCGGCGAACACTTCGCTCCACTCCGCCACCGAGCGCCGGATCGCCGGCTCGGACCCATAATCGCGGTCCATCGCCGGGAACCAGATCCAGACGTCCAGCCCGTAGCCGGCAAGGAGCTGCGACATGCCTGCCATCATCTTTAGCGGCGGCAGGGGAAAGTGCGGGCTGTCGGGTGCGTCATCCGTTCGCGGCGGCACGAGCTCTACGGCATTCGCGCCAAATACGATGAGGTCACGGATGTACTGCTCCCACATCGCCAGCGACCAGCCGTCGTACGAGTTGGTTTTGGGACGGTAGCCCAGTTGATGCCCGCGGAGCGGGTATGCCGGGGCAGTTGCGATTTGCAAACCGTCGGGCAGCGCGACCTCCCAGCGTCCGAGGCGCAGTGTGCGGAGCAGCCGGCCGACACCGAACAGCAGACCACGGTCATCGGCCCCGGTCACAGCCGCCATGTTGCCTCGCTCAGTAACCATGGAAGTGAGCGTAAACCCCTCGGCGCGCACCTCCCGTGGCATGGCGGCGGCCGGCGCCCCGGCTGCATCCAACAGCGCGGCCGCGCTTTCGCCGACTCCAGCCAACACCACCGGGATGCCTGGAGCCGGAATGGCGCCGGACGTGCGCCAGTCCACACGGCTGCGCGCCGCAACTTCCTCGATGAGCATCGCCACAGCGCGAGCCTGCACCGGCGTCTGATCCGGCGGGGTTACCACAACTGCTTCTGTAAAAGCGAGGTCTTTCGGCATCACGACGCCACTCCGTCACGCCTCCCAATAGCCTGCGATTCGCCCCCGAGACACCGTTTACCTGCGACAGCGACGTGCGCGCCCCCGCGCGTCGTGGAAGAGTGTCCGCCGGATGGTTCCGGCTCGGCTTCCCGCTGTGCGCCAAGCTTCGGTTCCGGCTACCGCATAAGTCTTGTTTGTCGCATTTCAGCAGGCGTCCCGCGCTGCTATCACGTTTGCCGCTGGGGCACGCGCTCACCACATGGGACCAATGCGACAACTAGGACATATAGGTTCGCGCACACGTGGTTGGCAAGAGGAGCAGCGGCCCGAGACCGCGCACCAGGCGCAGATTTTGGCTACCGCATATGTCTCATATGTCCCATTGGTCGCATTTCAGCAAGGGTCCCGCACTGCCATCGCGTTTGATTGGGGTACGCGCCCGCCAGATAGGACATATAGGTTCGCGCATACGGTTTCGGTCCCGGCTCAGGTGTGACCGCCTCGTGTGGTCGTATTCCGACAAGGTTTTTTTTACTTTTTGTTGCAAAAGCCTTGACAGCATGAAACAGGCGTTGTAGACTAGTTCACAGCATCCTGGTTAACAGGGTATTTTGGCAATTGTTCGCTGGCAGGGCATCGCCGGCAATCGTTTAAATAAGACGCACGCCACAGGACCTTAGTCTGCCCCGCGACGTACGCCTCTCACGGCAACCGTTTGACGTCCGGCTGCCAGCCGCTAAGGCTGGAGAAAGGTCGATTGTAATGGCAGGCAAACGTAAATCGCGCGGCGCATCCGAGTCCAACTCTCCGAATGGTATGGGGGGGGGGCAATCGCAATTCAAAACGGATACCGCGTTCGCCCCGCGTAACTTCGCGGCGTGATTTCCTCAAGGCGGCGGCCATTACGGTCGGCGCCACCGCCGCCGGTGCGGCGGGCCTCGCCTCCAGCCAGGAGCCGGCATTCGCGTCCGGCGGCATCAACCCTCCCTCCCCACCACAGCCGGGCGCGCCCTCCAGCTGGCAGGCCAGCCATGCCATCCGGTTTGGTAACGTGAACCTCTCCACCGGCAACGTGCAGCTGCAGTTTGGCGTTACCGGCTGGTCCGGCCGCACCGGGCTGGGATTTGGGCTTGTCTTCAATAGCCAGAGCACCCGCACTACGGCCGTTGGGCCAAAGTGGACCCACAGCTATAACTGGTATATCATCAGCGGCAATCCGGCCGTGGTAATCCGGCCGGACGGAACGGAGACGGCGTTTTACGGCAGCGGCAGCAGCTTCACTGCGCCGGTGGGGTGTTACGACACGCTGGTTCAGAATGCCGACTCCACCTGGACCCTCACGGCGAAGGACCAGACGCTCTACAAGTTCAACACCAGCGGCCAGCTGGTCTCCATCGTAGACACCTTTGGCAACACCGTCACCGTTGCCTGGAGCGGCGGGGTCATCACCAGCATCACCGATTCGGTGAGCCGCGCCTTCACCCTGGGATACACCAGCGGCAAGCTGACCAGCGTGACCGACTGCGTATCCAACCAGTGGACGCTGGCCTACGACAGTTCGGGCCGCCTCGCCAGCATCACGTGGCCGCTGCTCGGTGGGACCGCCTATGACTACAGTTTTGGGTACGACGCGAACAATAACGTCAACTCCATCACCGACCGAAAAACCAACCCGTGGACCTACAGCTATTTCAACACCAACTGCCTCGCCAGTGTCTCCGGGCCGTCCGGCAGCGGGGAGAGCGTGTTCTATGCGCTGATCTCCGGGTCCAGCACACCCATCCGGTATGGCGCGTCGCCGCCACCCTGGCCAAAGGCCGCAAAGACGACCATCGTGTGGACGGATCCCAATCTGAACACGGTGACGTATGCGTTCGACAGCAATGGGTTCCTCGTCGCAATGCGGGATGGGCTCGGGGATCAAAGCGCCTTCCTGTACGACGCGAACAATAACCGCAACAGTGTGCAGCTGCCCTCCGGCAAGACCACCACCTCAGTCTGGGACAGCCACGGAAACAAACTCAGCCAGAAGGACCCGCTCGGAAACGAGGACCAGTGGACCTGGAACGGCGCCGGCCAGATGCTGACACACACCGATGCGAACCTGAACGAAACGCAGTACGGCTACAACGCGAACTACGGACTTACCTCCGTGACGCGGCCGGACCTTGGACTGATTCAGTACACCCTGAACAGCACGGGCGAGCGGACGCAGATTACCGACCAGATGCTGCGGGTCACCACTTTCGGCATCGATACCTATGGCCATACCACCAGCCGCACCAATGGGCTGCTGAAGACCACCTACTGGGTCTACAGCAAGAACAGCCTTCTCACGCAGCGCACCGGGGCCGACAGCCGGGTCACCAACTACACGCAGGACGCGTGGGGTCGTTTGATCGGCATCGCCTTCCCAACCAGCGGCGCGCCATCGATCGCGTTGACGCTCGATGCGGAGGGCAACCTGACCGAGGCTGTAGACGGCACCGGCACGCGGTATTTCACCGTGAACGCCTGGGGCAACCGGACGCAGCAGACAGACCCGCGCGGAACCACAACCGCCGTCTACGATGCCGGGCAGCGGCTGACGAGCCAGACCGACGTTACCGGCCGCATCACAAACTACACCTACGACGCGGCGAACAACACCGTGAAAGTGGCCGACAGCACCTCAAGCGCGTCGACAACCTACAACGTTGACGGCCTCAAGACAGTGGTGGTCACCTCGGACGGCGTTACAAAAACCAACGGCTACGATGGCGCTAACCGGCTGACTTCCGTGGTGCACACCAATACGTCGACCAAGGCGACCATCGCCGGCTACACCGTAACGCTGGACGCCGGCGGCCGCAGGACCAAAGTTGTGGAGCAGCCGAGCGGCGACATCACGGAGTACGTCTGGGATTCGTGCAACCGGCTCACCTCCGAGACCCGCACCGGCGTCCGGCCCTACTCCGGCGGATACACCTACGATGCGAGCGACCTGCGTCTCACGGCGAAGATCATCATCAACGGCACAACGGTGCATAACGGCGCCTACGACTACAATGCCGCCGCGCTCCTGGCCACGTGCGACGACTCGGCCACCGGGCTGAATGAGACCTACACGTGGAACAGCGACGAGACACTGGCATCATGGCCGGGCGGTTCGAGCGCGCTCTCGGCCGATTACGACGAAGACGGTCACCTACTGAGCCTGGCCGTGGGCGGCACAACAGCCTACGAATACGGCTATGCCTTCGACGGCGGGCGGAGGTGGAAGAAAGACATTTCGGCTGCCGCCTGGACCTGGTTCCCGTGCGGCGTCGCCTGCAGCGCGGGCGACCTCGTGGAGCAGACGAGCGATCTCACGGGCCAGTCATGGTCAACCAGCGCGGTCTACCTCCGCGGCATGGGCTGCGGCTCATCCATCTACCGCCGCAACTCGGAATGGCACCTTTTCGACGCCGGCGGAACAGCCGGCGTGATCACCGACGGCTCCGCCAACGTGCTCAGCAACAACCTGTACGACGCGTTTGGTGTGCTAATGTACACCAGCGGCTCGGCCGCAACGCAGTGGCGCTTCCTGGGTCGGTTCGTGGAGGAGGAGGGGTTGGTGGCGAGTGCAGGGGGCGGAGGGGATATGCTGGTGGCGAGGGGGGCAGGAATCGGTGGCCGACATCGCGACTGCCGCGGCCTCTCGCCTGGCGCATGCTACGAATGTGAGATGGCCCGAATGGCGGGCAAGGTGGACCCGACCTTGGCGTGCCTCGTCGCGAACCTCCACTGCGGCTCCCACGCAGATTGCAACCCGCCGCCGCCAGGCGGACTGCCGATGGACAAGCTAAAATGTATGGCGGCGTGCGCGGCATTTTGCACACTTCTGTTTCCTGTCGGACCGCCATCGGGGTGGGCAACGTGCTTCAAGGATTGCATTCGGCTAGACTGCGAAATCACGGACGCTGGATAGTTTTGGGGCGCGCCGAGCAGTGATCCGAGGATGGCGTGTGGTTGTGGCGCAAATCTGCAGCCGCACCCCGTCCGGGAGCCGCAGCGAATGAAACAACAGAGTGACGTTTTCGCGTCGTTTGAACCGATTGACGACGGATTCCTTAGGCGCGACTGGACGGCGGCTCAGCTTCCAGCTTCTTGGTTGGCAGCGTCCACGGAGCTTGCGATTCAGCGCACCTCAGATCTGGCTACGCGATATAGCGGTCTTCGGCCCGACAGCGTGCATCGGCTGGACTGGCTTCCCGATCGGCTGCCGACCCTGGCGGTCCAGTTTCCGTGCGAGATACCGCCGGAGGAGCGGATGCCCTCCAGCGTGCTCGCAGCAGCGCGCGATATTGCAATGCGGCTGTTTCCCAGCGCGCGCGAGGAGGAGCTATCCGACTCGGCACAACTTGGCTCTCTGGGCTGGCCGGACCGGTTCGATTTGACAGCCGATATCGGCCGCCTCAGCGCGAGCATGGTTTTTCGAGACGAGGCCGCACTGCGTGAGATGGGCGCCGCACTGAGCGGTATGCTTGTGCGCGGTCCGCTTACGGGACACACGCCGGGTGCACTTGTCACACGCATCCGCGAGTTTACGGATGCGGTCCGGGCGGCCGTGCCGTGCGTGGTGTCGGTGATGACGCCCTGCGGAGAGCCCACCCGTGCCGTGGATCTTAGCCCGGTGTGGGCCACAGTCGCGGCGGGCATTCTGCTAACGTGAGCGGTCGTGTCGCCTGCAGCGCGGGAGACCTGGTGGAGCAGACCAGCGACCTAACGGGCCAGTCATGGTCAACCAGCGCGCTCTATCTCCGCGGGATGGGCTGCGGCTCATCGATCTACCGGCGCAACTCGGAATGGCACCTCTTCGACGCCGGCGGAACAGCCGGCGTCATCACCGACGGTTCCGCCAACGTACTCAGCAACAACCTGTACGACGCGTTTGGCGTATTGATGTATGCGAGCGGCTCGGCCGCCACGCAGTGGCGCTTCCAGGGCCGGTTCGTTGAGGAGGTGGGCTTGGTCGCAAGCGCAGGGGGTGGTGGGGATATGCTGGTGGGGAGGGGAGTCGCTCTTTCGTCCGCGTTGCCCGGCCGGATACCGGATTGCGGCCATATGAGTCCGGGCGCCTGCTTCCTGTGCCTGACGGCAATCGGCGTGCCGTGCGACAAGGCGAGGGCGCTATGCGGCGCACACACGCTGTGCCTGCCGCCGCCGGGCCCGCGCGGATGTGGGTTCTTGGAAAGCTTTCGATGTTGGCTCATGTGCGGCTCACGCGGCGTGACGGCGTGCATGGTCAACCCAGACGGTCTCATGGATTGCCAATGTGGCGAGGATCTTGCGGGCGGCCCCGACATGGAGGATCCTGATGGCGGGGCGCCCGGAGGCCCCGACTGATGTACGCGGTCGTGTCACAATGCGAGCGGCGAGGAGAACCACTATGAATCGGCGAGACACAGCATTCGTTTTGGCCGGGGTTGCGGTTGGGGCGCTCGGCTCGCTCGCGTGGTCGATGCGGCCGGTATTGCAGCTGGGACCGACCCCTGCACATGAGTTGATGCGCTCAAACGGCGGCGCTGTATTCGACATCAGGACGAACCGCCTCCTCTCCATCCACGGCGCCGCAACCGGGATGAACCTGACGATAGAGCGGCCCACAAATGCCGCTGCAACGAAGACGCTTGCTCGCGAACACCGGCCGAACTCTCCCGGCCAATCGGTGGAGGGCCCGGCTAAGATCGGGCTGATGCCGGAGAACGCCCCTGCCTCCCCGGCTTCGGCCGCGTGGTCGATCAGCATACCGGCCGGCATACGTGCGAGCGTGAGCGCACTCAGTTCCCGCACTACCCTGGGCTTCCGGATGCCACCAATGGTAATGGTCGTGGTCTCCGCAGACAAGCCTGCAGGCGCTCAGCCCGTGGGAGCCTACGGCTCGCGATCGGCGACGGCGGGGAGGTCGTAGGCGGCTTCGTCGTCGGTGCCGACGACGAGGCGGAAATCGGCGCAGTATTCGGACCCGGTGCCTTGCTGGTTGGCGGAATCCCGGGCGGGCGTGGCATGTTTGCCCGCGGCCGCGGTCGAGTGCCAGTCGTTATGGCTCTCCATCTCAGCCCCGGGACCGGCCGATTGCTCGGGCTTGCCGCCACGTGGCCGGCGCGCGGTGCCCGGCCTGCGGGCCGCGGCACGGAAGATGTGACCGCGGTGAACCTGCTCTCAAATGGACCGGCCCAGTCCGCGCTCCAGTGGCGACCGCCAGCGTCGGCGACGCGCGTCGCTGAGTTCCACAGTTTGCCATAGCATAATGCGGCCCGGCCGGCGTAATCACAGATGGCTCCGCTAACGTGCTCAGCAACAACCTCTACGACGCGTTTGGTGTGCTAATGTACACCAGCGGCTCGGGCGTAACGCAGTGGCGCTTCCAGGGCCGGTTCGTTGAGGAGGAAGGGCTGGTGGCGAGCGCCGCGGGCAAAGGGGATGTGCTGGTGGGGAGGGTTACGCCGCTGAACGCAAAGCAACACGCCCCACCCAAACAAGGGCCGGTCGCACGACCCAGGCGGGCACGACAGCGACCGCACCTTGTGCCAGGATGCAGATTCCGGCTGCCGCATTAGTCTTGTTTATCGCATTTCAGCAGGCGTCCCGCGCTGGGGTACGCGCTCACGACATGGGACCAACGCGACATATAGGACATATAGGTTCGCGCACACGTGGTCAGTAAGCGGAGCAGTGGCACTTGGCCGTGCGCCAGGCGCAGATTCCGGCTGCCGCATATGTCTCATATGTCCCATTGGTCGCATTTCAGCAAGGGTCCCGCGCTGCTATCACGTTTGATTGGGGTGCGCGCCCACCAGATAGGACATATAGGTTCGCACACACGTTGCCGGCAAGCGGAGTAGCGCACCCGCGCCGCGGATGAATCTCAGCGGGATGGTTCCGGCTGTGCGCCACGCATCGGTTCCGGTGCCGCATACGTCTCATATGTCCCATTGGTCGCATTTCAGCAAGCGCCCCGCACTGGGGTAGGCGCTAACCAGATGGGACCAATGCGGCAAGTAGGTTCACGCAGACGTGGCTAGCAAGCGGAGCGGCGGCGCGCGGCTGTGCGCCAACCTGCTGTCCCGGCAGGAATCCGAACCGCGCCGTCGGAATTGCCGTCTGGAAGCGACGGGGTGACAAGGATGGTGCGATCTTGATAAGCCGACGAGATCTGGTTGCCGGGCTGTTAGCCACTGCTGCCGGTACCGCTGGTTCAGCGGGCGCTGCGCGACACGAAGCCGGTCAGGATGCGGAAGTGACGCTCGTGAAAGACGGGGCGGCGCGCAGCGTCATCCTGATTCCGGATGACGCCCCGGCGCCTGTGCGTTACGGGGCTGCCCAGCTTCAGCACTTTCTGGCCGCGATGTCGGGGGCCAAGATACCCATCCGGACACCTGGGGCTACAGCCGGTTACGCTGCAGCCATTCAGCTGCAATCCGACTCCTCACTGGGCTCCGAGGAGTTCGCGATTCACGCCACCGGAAATGACCGCGGCGGAGCAGTCGTCATCCGGGGCGGCGGAGACCGCGGCGTGCTGTATGGCTGCTTCTACCTGCTGGATGAGATGCTGGGCTGCCGTTGGTTCACGCAGACTGCCTCGTTGATTCCCCGGCGCAGCTCCATCGGCGTGCCGGTCGGCGACGTTCGGCAGAAGCCGGCGTTTGAGTATCGTGAGCCTTATGCCGCAGAGTGCTTTGTGAAGGAGTGGACGGTTCGCAACCGCCTCAACGGCAGCCACTATCCGCTGGATGCCTCCGTTGGAGGCCGCGTGGAGTACGGGCCGTACTTCGTCCATACGTTCAGCGTGATCATTCCACCGGAAAAGTACTTCGCCAGCCATCCCGAGTACTTCAGCATGGTCAACGGTAAGCGGATGAATGGATATGCCCAGCTCTGTCTGACCAACCCCGACGTGCTGCGCATCACCATCGACACGGTGAAAGACTGGATCCGCAAAAACCCGCAGGCAACCATCTTCTCGGTCTCACAGAACGATACCTACTACTTCTGCCAATGCCCGCTCTGCAAAGCCATCGACGATGCGGAAGGCGCGCCATCGGGGTCGCTGCTGCGCTTTGTGAATGCGGTGGCTGCCGCAATCGGCAAGGAGTACCCGCACGTACTGATCGATACGCTGGCATACCAGTGGTCTGAAGACCCGCCTCGCATCACTCGCCCGCTGCCCAACGTGCGCATCCGTCTGGCGCCGATCGGAGCGTGCGTAGCCCATGCGTTCGACGGCTGCCCCGCCAACTCCCACGTCTATGCCAACCTGCAGGCCTGGAGCGCCATCACCGGGCAGCTCTACATGTGGCACTACAGCACCAACTTCGCGGCCTATCTGCAGCCTTTGCCAAACCTCAACGAAATCGGCGCCGATCTGCCGTTGATGAAGAAGCATGGGGTGGTAGGCGTCTTCTATGAGGGCGATTATGCGCGGGGCGGAGGCGGCTTCGATCAGGAGCTGAACAGTTACCTGATGGCCAGGCTGATGTGGGACCCAACCCGCGCTCCCGGCCCGATTATTCGCGAATACCTTCGTGGAGTTTACGGCGCCGGCGCCAAGGGTGTGCAGCGATGGTTGACCCGGCTGCATCAGCCTTCGGTGGAGCATGGCGTGGATGCCCACATCTATGATGGGTCTGGCGCAGCCTACCTTGCCCCGGCTACGCTCCTCGCCGGCGACGCGGACCTTGTCGGCGCGGCTGCCGCCGCGCGTCCAGGCGAGCATCGCGAGGCGGTAGAGCGCGCTCGGCTCGGCATTCAGTATACGCGGTTGGTACAGAAGCAGCCTGCCTATGCCGTCACGGGCGAAGAGTACGCCCCAGAGATCGGTCCGGACTATCAATCGCTTGAATCGGCCGTAACGCAGAAGATTCACCGGTACGGCATCACACAGATCCGGGAGGGCCAGGAGGTATCGCACTTCTTCAACTGGCTCGCCGGCCGGCGCGTAAGCTATCCCCTAAACACACTTCAGGACGCCCGACTGCGTGTGGATGTGGTGCCGGCACTGGGCTGCCGGCTGCTCAGCCTCATCGACAAACGGTTTACGCGAAATCTGCTTCAGCCGGCGCGGCTCGGAGATGATGGCTACCCGGCGTCCGGCGGCTATGAGGAGTCACTGAGTGCCGGCTACCACGGACCGGGTTGGAACGCCGCGTTTGTGGTGGCATCCGCCGGCAGTGATCATCTCTCGGCGCATGCCGTGGTTGGGGCGCTGCACGTTCAACGCTCGCTTCGGCTGTCGGCCACGTCGCTGGTGCTTACGACGACCGTTGAAAACCGGTCCGAAAGCCCGCAGACCGTAACGCTTAGAACCCGGCCGCAGTTTGCCGCGGCTCCCGGGGCGGTGTGGGAGGTGGATTACAAGGAGGCAAATGGCGCCTCCTTAAAGTTGCCTCGCACCGTGGGAAACGGCAAGCCCCGAGATACGATAACCTTACCGAATACGCCCAGCACGATTCCGGACGGCGCGTGGAGCGTGAATCTGGGTGACTCCGTGGTGGCAATCCAGTTCGATCTGAAGCAGGTGGCCGAAGCCGTGTATGATCGTGACACGGCACAAGGTCGAGTGAACCTGGAACTGGTATCCGTACCGTGGCAGCTGGAACCCGGCGACAGGGCGACGTTTACGCAAACGTGGACCGTCTCCTCGTAAGCTCGGACGAGCCGTATGCAACAATGATGGGATCAAGCGGTCCGGACGCCCCCCATCCGCCGCGTCTGTTGCCGAGAGACCGTTATTGCGATCTGTTGCGCGTACCAACCTTGTGGCGCTTGCAGCCCTTGCGGCCATCGCTGCCGGCTTGCCGGCTGCTGGCCAGGCCGGCCAGCCGGTTGCCCCTGCGCCGGAACAACGGCCGCCGTCTAGCCCGGGGACAACGCCGGGCGAAATACCATCGCTGCGTGGACCCTCTCCCGCCGCGGCGCCTCCCCCTCCGGCCGGCATCGATATCTATGCCGACGCGCTGGACGAAGGCGACGTTGCCTCCGGATTCTTCATGGCCCACGGCCATGTCAAGATCAGCTATGGCGATACCGTTGTAACTGCAGACCGTGTGCAGGGGAATGATCACGAGATCATCCTCAGCGGTTCGGCCAAGCTGGTGACCGATGGCGTCACCTCGTATGCAACGGCGGTGCATATCTATCCGCGCGAGCAGGCATTCCGCGTCGACCAGCCGCGAGCAACGTTTCAGCCGAGCTTTCTGCAGAACCGCATCACGTCTCCGCTGTTCGTAAATGGCGGTGCATTTGAGGCAAATACCAGCGGCTATGCGCTGGCGAGCGGCTTTGCGGCAACCACCTGCATCCTCTCCAAGCCGCACTACGAACTGCTGGTAGGCTCAGCGGAGGTCCTTCCGCACCAGCGCATCATCCTGAGGCACGTTGGAGTAGTGCTGTTTGGCGCGCACCTTCTGGTCCTGCCCGAAATCGTGATTCCGCTCAACAACCGCGCACGCCGGCTGCGCACCAACTATCTTCCGGAGGTGGGCGAGAATCTCCAGGAGGGCTACTTCGCGCGGTTTCCGTACACGTTTGCCGAGGGCAATGGCGCCGCCACTTTTACCCGGTTCGACGTTACGCAGAAGCGGGGCGAAGGCTACCGCATTGAGCAGGACTATCTGGCCGGCAAGCAGCGCAGCGCCTTCGACACCTCACAGTACAGCAGCGGCGCGCAGAGCGCCGGCGCCTACAACGCGGCTTATGGCTTCAACACATTCGGCGGCCGGTTCGGAGTTCTGGGTTCCGGGGCCGGCCCCGAAAACGGTGGCTTCCTCGCCCTGCAGGGTTATTTTGCCGACGGATTCAGCCGTAACTTCTCGGCAACCTACCAGCACCAACAGTCCATCGGTTCCGGCAACCACATCCTCTTCTCCTCCGAGCTCGATCGGAACAGCTACGGCGCCAACAGCTTTGGATCAGGAATTGCCGGCGGCGTCACCAGCGACAGCAGCCAACGCAGTCGCTTCGATTTCAGCCACCAGGACGCCGCTCATGGCGTGCAGGGTGACCTGGGGATCAACCTCTCCAATGCCGACACCGGGGGACTATCGTCCAGCCAGCTCACGGCGGATTATCGCCAATCGTTCGATTTCGGCTCGTCGGGCACGACACACAACAGCCTGAACTATGAGTTCGATCTCAGCCGGTACCTCACATCGGGCAGCGGCGTTGCGGCACAGAACAGCGCGACGCTCGATTCGAGCCTGGAGTTCCAGCACACGGCTCCAGACTACCAGCTGACGCTGTCTGCAAACGACACCACCAACCTCAGCGGCTCCCGTGGACTGGGGTTTGGCACGCTGGAGAAGCTGCCGGAGCTGATGGTGAGCGCCGACACGTACAACTTCAAACGTGGGTGGCTTCACCGTATACCGGCTCATCTGGAGTTCGGCATGGGGCAGTACTCCGAGCCGGCAAACAACACCGTGAACGACCGGCTGGCGATGGGCTTCACCGTGGATGACATGCAGCTGGTAAAAGGCGCCACACAGGTGACCTACGGCGGCGGGTTTGAACAGCGGATCTACAGCGACGGCGCGGCGCAGTACCAGGTTCAGCAGGATGCCCACCTGCGCCAGAGGCTGTGGGGCCGATCCGGTTTCGATCTCAGTTACAACTACCAGCAGCCGGAGGGTGGAACGCCGTTCCTTTTCGATACCTACACGCGCACGCACGACCTTGCACTGGACGCGGGGTACATCGATGACCAGCACGTTCAACTGACGCTCCGGACCGGTTACGACTTCCTGGGGACCTCGCAAAGCAACCCGTGGCAGCTGCTCTCTGCGCACGTGATGCTTCGCCCCAACAACTCACTGCGCTACGATGCCCTGGCCACCTTCGACCCCAATCGCGGCAGGCTCTTTGGCATTACAAACAGCCTCAAGATTCGGGGCCGGCACAACACAGCAATCGATCTGTACGCGCAGTACGACCCGACGCAGCATGCCGGACTGCTGAGCCACTTTCCGGAGCTCGACAGCCAGTTCACCATTCCGTTCTGGCGCAACTGGCGCATCGCGGGCCTGCTGCGCTTTAACGGACAGATCCGCAAATTCGAAAGCCGCAATATCCAGCTGACCCGCGATTGGGACTGTATGCAGGCCAGCTTCAGTTACACCGAATCGACGTACGGCTTCGGCGTGCAGCGCTCCATCTACTTCATTCTCAAGATTAAGGCGCTGCCGTTTTTCCACAGCTTCGACCGCGGACCCAGCGGCCAGTCTTTGGGACCATCCTTCGACGACTTCGGCTTTTGATAGGTAAGGCGCGTCGCAACTTCCGGTGCACACCGAACCGAAAGCGCTGCACGTACTGCATGGTATCATGATGGCGTGTGCGCCACGTGCGCGCATGCACGGAGATGGCAATATGATCGATCGACGCCGGTTTCTCGCCTCGGGCCTCTATGGCGCCGGAGCGCTTGCCACCGGCATCTACTGGCAGTCGCGATTCGGCCAATCCGGCGATCCTGTTGTGCACCACGACCCTGAGGGATCTGCGCTGCAGGTTTTCCCTCCGGACAACGCGTGGAACACGCCCGTTACCGACGCCCCGGTGGATCCGCTTTCGGCGCTCTACATCTCTACAATTGGCGCGGATACACCGCTCCACCCCGACTTTGGGACCGTTTGGGACGGCGCGCCGCTGGGCATACCCTATATCTATGTTCATTCATCGCAGCCCAAGGTGCCCGTAACCTTCACGTATAACGACGAGAGCGACCCCGGTCCCTATCCGATTCCCGACAATGCCCCAATCGAGGGCGGCCCAAACAGCGACGGTGATCGACACGTGCTGGTAATTGATGTGGATAGCCACATCCTGTACGAACTGTACAATGCTCGCAAAACTTCGGACGGGTGGTCCGCCGATTCCGGAGCCATTTATCACCTCGATTCCAACAAGCTCCGTCCAGCCGGTTGGACTTCGGCGGATGCTGCCGGCCTGCCCATATTCCCGGGCCTGGTACGCTACGATGAGTTGGAGCGCGACAAGGCGATCCGCCATGCGCTGCGGTTCACCTGCCAACACACCCAACGCGCCTACGTCTATCCGGCGCGGCACTTTGCTAGCAAATCGTCCAATCCGTCGCTGCCGCCGATGGGTATGCGCGTTCGCCTGCGCGCCGATTTTGATACCAGCAGCTTTTCCTCCAAGCCGCGCATCATTCTGAAGGCCCTGAAGGAATACGGTATGTTCCTGGCCGATAACGGTGGCAACTGGTTTTTAAGCGGTGCGCCGGATCCGCGCTGGAGCGATGAGGTCTTGCATACGCTGACGCGGGTGCACGGCCGCGATTTCGAGGTGATCCGAATGGATCATATCGTGCGCGCCGGCGGATGAGTGCGCGCCCGTCGTCGCACCGCCTGCCACGGCTCCGCGAAGCGGGCATCCTCTTCTTTATCCTCGCCATCGCCGCCACGGCCCGCGCCGTTCAGCCCGCGTTCTTTCAAAGCGAAAACCTGCGAAACATCCTGCTCGATCTGCCGATTATCGTCACCGCGGCGATGGGCATGAGCCTGGTTCTGCTGACGCGTCAGATCGACCTTTCGGTTGGCAGCGCGCTTGGCCTGTGCGGTATGGCCGTGGGACTTACGCTCAAATCGCATCCACAGCTCAGCGTCGGCACGGCGATGGCGCTTGGCGTGGGCCTCGGCGCACTGCTTGGAGCCGTCAACGGCGCACTTGTAACCGTGACGGCAATACCTCCCATCATCGCCACACTCGGAACGCTCAGCATCTATCGCGGGCTGGCGTTCATGGTTGCCCACGGCCGTGAAATCGATCCGTCGGACGTGCCGCAGCGGCTGCTGAACCTCTCGCGCGGATCTGCGGCCGGGGCGCCCGTTATTGTCTGGGTGGCTGCCGCCGTTGCAACGGCCACCGGGCTGTTTCTGGCGAGGATGCGTAGTGGGCGCTCTCTCTATGCCGTCGGGGGCAACCCGGATGCCGCGCGCCTGGCGGGCATCAACGTCAACCTCTGCAAGTTTCTCGCGTTCGTCGCAAGCGGCGCGCTCGCCGGCCTGGCGGCAGTACTCTATGCGTCGCGGTTCGGCTTCGTGAATCCCGGTGAAACCGGCGTGGGCTTCGAACTTGCCGTGATTGCCGCATGCGTCATCGGTGGCATCGACGTATTCGGCGGGGTCGGCAGCATCAGCGGCGCCCTGCTTGGCTGTCTGCTGCTCGCCGTGATGAACAACGCTCTGGCAGTCACCGGGCTCTCCGGCCGGTGGCAGCTGGCCGCTTATGGCGCGATGATCCTGCTTGGGATCGGGTCCGACGCATTGATCCGGGCGCGGCGCGGCGAAGTGAGCCCCGCCGACGTCTACTAGCGCGCCCTATGCCGCAAGCTGCAGCGCAAACCAAAGCGGCGCCGGCGCCCGGGTCGGTCGAGCGATACCTTCCCGAGATCGTCTGCTGCCTCCTTTTGATCGGCGCCTTTGTCGCCGGGTCGCACCTCTCACGCCATTTCCTCAACGCCCGGTACCTTTTGCAGGCAACCTCCGCCTACATGGAGACCGGGATTATGGCGTTGGCGATGACTCTCATTATCGTCGCCGGCAAAATCGATCTCTCGGTAGCGAGCACGCTCAGCCTGTCAGCCTGTGCCACGGCTCTGCTCAATACGGCGGCGGGCGTTCCTCTGCCAGTGGCGCTGCTCTGCGGCCTGCTGTTGGGAGGCCTGCTCGGGCTGCTGAACGGCTTGATGATTGTAAAGCTGCGACTTCCGTCGCTCACCGTGACACTGGGCACTCTGGCGCTCTACCGCGGCGTGGCCCAGATACTGCTCGGCGATCACAGCATTGCCCGTTTTCCCGATTGGTTTGCCGGGATCGACTACCGGTATGTAGGACCGCTGCCGCTGCCGCTGGTCCTGTTCCTGTGCCTGGCTGTGGGCGCGGCGGTGCTGCTCCACCGCACGGCGTTTGGTCGCACACTGTATGCCCAGGGCGCCGGCCACACAGCCAGTCGCTACTCCGGCGTGGCCGTGGGCCGAAACACGGTTGTGCTGTTCACGCTCTCCGGCCTGATGGCGGCTATCGCCGGGCTCATAATGACGTCGCGGCTCGGCGTCGCCCGGTTCGACCTGGGCCTCGGTTTGGAATTGAACGTCATCACTGCGGTCGTTCTGGGAGGCGCAGACATCTTCGGTGGACGCGGCACCATCTTCGGCACAGTTACCGCACTCTTTCTGCTCGGAATCGTGCGTGATGCGATGGGCGTCGCCAATATCACCGCGCAGGAGCAACTGATCGTGATGGGCGTTCTGCTGCTGCTATCGGTAGGGCTGGCGAATCTGCTGCGTGGTCGTGCCGGCGGCGCATTGAGGGGGCGTTGATCGCCTGACGCCTCACGTACGATTCCGACCGTCGCACGGCGCGCAATCCCTGCGCCGACGCTGGCGGGCGCGCATTCGGCACTTATGTGCGGTGCAAGTGGCCCCACTCCATAGGCTGACGTTTCCTCCGGTGCGGGCCGACCCCTGCCATGGGGCTTTCACCGCCGGTACCTGCCGCTGTACAAGATCCACGTCTCGCCGATGTTATTCCGAACACGACGCGCGGTCGCCAGGCGCCGTGGCAGAATCTCCGTGGGGTGGCTGCGGGTTGTCTGCGGCAGCCGCCGCTGCGTGCCACAGCTCCCAAACACAAACCGAGAACGTAGAAGAGTCGCCCGGCTGGACGATTTAGGGCGGGTTCTCACGGTTTGCCTGCTGAAGGTGACCGGGGGCAGAGCGGTTTTCAGATTGTCAGCGCGCGCTGTTGGTGGCAAGCTGGCTATTGGAGCGGATTTGCAGGTATTGTTGCGGCGTCGCCGGAAACGAACTCATTTCGGTCATTTCCGCTGTATGGGTGCCAGCGGTAGGCGTTGACGCCATAATCGGCGGGGTCGGTCTCGGTGTCTGGGGCGATGTGTCCGAAGGCGACGAGAACCTCGGACCGGCCAAGAGGAGCATCAAGGGATGGATCGGCCGCATCGATCGGTGGATGGCTCCGCCAAAGCCGCCAACGCAGGGTCCGCCGGAGCCTGGCGGCATCGCCCGCCCAGGCGCCGAATGAGCCTGTTGTCGCGGCTCGCTCGGCCAGAATGGCAGACGACGGCGGTACCCAGCCAGGTACCGCGGCCCTCAGCATTGACGCACGCGGCGCTCGCTTTGCTGGTGCCGCTGTTCTTTGGCTTGCTGTGGGGAATACCACTGACGATGCACGGTGGCGCTCTCGGGGCTGCAGCGGCGTCGTTCGTGGTCATCGTCCTAGGTATTATTGTGAGTGTAGCGCTACCGTGGCCGCACGGCTTTTCGCCGCGAGTAACGGCGTCGGTCGGCGCGTCGATCGGCCTGGCGCTCGCCCTCCAGTGCTCTCTCCTCCTGCCCGCGTTTCCGGGTGTCGCCGTGGTACCAATTGTAGCAGTGGGCGCACTTCTCGGCCGCGTGTCGGACATAGCATGTGCAGAGTGCCAACGCCGGCGGCTCGCACGCTGGCGTGAGGCGAGGGATCTTGTCCCTTCCGTGCCCGCGACGGCTTGTGATGAGCAGCGGCGCCTGGATGACGCGTGGCGGCACATGGCTCGGATCGAGGTCCGCGCTATAGCTGTCGTGGCTATTGGGAGCGGAGCTGCCATGCTGGTTGCGTTGCTCACTCCGGCTGCCTTAGGCATGCCGCTTCTCCTGTTCGTGGGCCTCTCATTATTGGCGGTGATGCGCGTGCAAGCGGCTGTCGCCTACGACGCGGTGGCCCTCGAACAAGCCGCCACCCGCCGACCCGACAGCGTAGGGCCACTCCTGGATCGGGCACGCACCATCGGGCAGCCGTACCGCATGTGGTCGGAGAGTGGGCCCATAGTGCGGCTGCTGGACCTCTCCGGAGCTGAGGTGATTGATACCCTTTCGGCGCGTCAACTTCGTACGCTCGCCAGTATCCTTCAGCGGACGTCACCGCGTGTGCGGTCGCAATCGCAGTGGGCCTCGGACGCGCTGCGGACTTTGGACTGCGTGGCACGCTATAGTGACAGGGATCGACGGCTGCTAGGGCGCCGCCTCGCGCGTAGCCGCGTAGGGCGCCGCTTAGGGCCAATCACGCGCCAGGCGATTCGCGGCGGAGCGTAGCCGACGCGGTAAGCCGGCTGAGGCAGCCGCCTCACTTCGGAAACGCGGACCGGCTCAAACCGGTACGCGATTTCGGATACCCTGGATCCGGGAGGAAACCGCACCGGCGAAACGGTGGGAAGCGCCTCTAACAGCTTCACGATGGATAACGACGATGAGCTTACGGTGACCAGCGGCGGATCCTCGAACCGCTATTCGTACAACGCAAATGGCGAGCAGACCGACCGCTCGCTGGCCGACACCACCACCTCCACACAGTGCGCGGGCTCCGCGCCGGTGACGGAGACGCGTGACTGCCCATAGGTTGGCGCACGATTCCTCCGGAAAGGCGGGAAACCTCTCCAGGCCTTCGGTCGGGATCATAGATCAGGCAGCGCGGACACTTGACCGGCTTGCCGCTTTGGCGGTTAACTGGTGATCAAACAATTGGGGGCCGGGGGATATTGCAATGCTGCCGCCATACCGAGTTCGTCTCTTCGTCATCGCCGCTCTGCTTCCCGCTGCATTGGCGGCGGGTTGTTCCAAGCGATCGCCACAGGCGATCGCCGGCGGACACAAGGCCGCGACCGGGCCGGTAACCGTGGTCTACATTCCCAAGAACACGGGCAATCCTTACTTCGACAGCATTGTGCAGGGGTTCAAGAAGGGCTGTGGCGAACTGCACGACACTTTCACCACGGTCGCGCCGGCCACCGCCGATGCCGCTTCGCAGATTCCGTTTATCCAGGACCAGGTCCAGCGTGGGGTTTCGGCAATCGCCATATCACCCAACTCACCCGACGCAATCAAGCCGGCGCTGAAACAGGCGATGGCGCAAGGCATCGTGGTGGTTGCCGTAAATGGCGACATGCCGGGCAGCGAGGACGGCCGTGAGGCCTGTGTGCTCCCGATGGATTTCGGCATCACGGGAACCAGCCAGCTGGACCTGGTGAGCGGGTTGATCGGCGGAAAGGGCGACTTTGCCATACTGAGCGCCACCACGGACGCACCGGACCAAAACACCTGGATTGCTTCGATGAAAGCCGCGCTGAAGACGCCTAAATATGCCGGGCTGCACCTGGTGCAGATTGCGTACGGCAACGACGATCCGCAAAAGAGCCTTACCGAGGCGCAGGGGCTGCTCACCCAGTTTCCCAACCTGAAATGCATCGATGCGCCTACGTCGGTGGGTATCGCTGCCGCCGCACAGGCCGTGGAGGTAGCCAACGCCGCCGGACGCGTCCAGGTAACCGGGTTGGGCACACCGAACCAGATGCGACGATTTGTCAAGGACGGCACCGTCAAGAAGTTCGCCCTCTGGAGCCCGTTTGATGAAGGCTATCTCGCGGCATATCTCATCCACGGGATGGTCAAGGGCGCCATCAAGCCCGGCGCAGGCGTTTCATTTCCCGCCGGTACACTGGGAAACCGTCAGTTTGGCGCAAAGAACGTCGTGGTAACCGGGCCGCCACTGGTGTTCGACGCCTCCAACATCGACAAGTACCACTTCTAATCATGACCTCACCGCCTGTGATACGCGCGGGTTGATGCCATAGCCATTCTGTCGATTTGTATCCGGCAGATCGGCCGTCGATTTCTGTGTTGCCCGGTGCGCCCGGGCCGGCCATCCTTCACGGGAGAACTCCGATGGCTCTGCGCCATTTTCCGGTACGGCCCGACCTCGAACTCCTGACGGGTCAGGCCGGTGAACTGCTCAGCGCGCTGCACAACGGCGATGCTGCGGCCGCTGCCGAGTTCCGCCAGTTTCATCCTGATCCGGTTGCTGCGCAGAGCGCGCAGATGGTTGACGCACAGCTGGCGCTGGCGCGCAGTTACGGCTTGCCCAGTTGGCAGCGGCTGGTTACAGCCTGTCGCCTGACCGATGCCATCTGGCGCGGAGACGCCGAGACTGTGCGTACGTTAGTGCTCCAATATCCCGAACTGATCACCGAAGATGCCCGTGGCGTCAAGGGCAACTGGGGCCCTCCGATGTCGTACGCCGCCAACATCGGACAGGACTCTATCATCCGCATGCTGCGCGAACTGGGCGCCGAGGACGTCCAGTCGGCATTTGAGCGAGCATGCCTGCAGGGTAAATTGGATACCGCCCGAATGCTGGTCGACATGGGCGCCCGGATCCAGCCCGGCGTCATCATGGGCCCATGTGAGACTCAATCCGGTTCCGGCCTGGAGCTGCTGCTCGAGCTTGGCGCCGATTTCAGCGATGCCGCCGGTGACAGGGCCGCCCCAGTAGCATTGATTCTGGAAACGTACTGCCGCAATCCGGAAGGCAAACACCGATGCCTGGAGCTTGCCGCAGCCCATGGCGCCGAACTGCCCGATTCGGCGCCGATGGCTCTGCATCGCGGACGGCTCGATTTGTTGGAACGGCACCTGGCGAGAGATCCGGCCATGCTCACACGCACCTTCACACATGAAGAGATCTACCCGCCGGAAGTTGGATGCCATGAGGATGTGTCGCTGGCGCTCTGCGGCACCGAATTGGCGGGTGGCACCCTGCTCCACCTGTGCGTGGATTATGACGAACTGGAGATCGCCAATTGGCTGCTGGACCACGGCGCGGATGCTAACGCGCCGGCTGCCGTCGATTCCGATGGCTTCGGCGGTCATACACCGCTCTTCAACTGTGTTGTTTCGCAGGCGTATCTGGCCGGCATCCACCGCGATGGCACATGGGCGCAGCTCATCCTGGACCACGGCGCCGATCCCAATGCCGTGGCGTCGCTGCGAAAACGCCTCCGCTTTGTGGAGGATGAAACGATGCACCTCTACCACAACGTAAAGCCAATCAGTTATGGCCAGCGTTTTCACGAGCGTCGATGGGTCTGCACGCCGGCCCTCGACCTGATCGCCGCGCACGGTGGCACACTTTGATGTTTAAGATAACCTTACCAAAAACTGGTACAATAGCTGTTCATTAATGAAACTATTCGGTATCACCGCCGTTCTTGTTGGTGCTGTTGGCACTTTCCTCCTGGCGGGATGTGCTGGCAGCAACCAATCGAGAAACCAGCCGGACCTGATAATCATGATGGTCGACAACTCCGGCTCAACGGTCCGGTTCCGCGACCAGGCGTTTGTGGTCCTCAACCGGTTAACGGCGTACGCACATGCTAGGAACATTCCGGTAGAGCTTTGGGGCTACTCACGCGATGCGCAGTGCTTCTACAGCGCACAGGTTCCGGGGAACGACAGCGCCCTTGTGCCGGCGGAGTCAAATCACATGACCGGAATGGGTTCCGCGCAAAGCAAAACGAGGCCGGTACGAGCGATGGAACTCCTGCTGGCCGATGACGCATTCCAAACGGCCGCCCGACCATCCGTGCTCTTTGTCACGGACGGTGACAATGATTACACCGCGGACACCAGCAAGTTTCAGAGGGATTGCGCGATGATTGCCGCGCACCGGGGCGTACGGGTGCTCGTAGACGGTCTTTCGCCATCCAACCACGACACATGGGTCCGGGCGTTTCAAACGCTGCCACCTGGCCGGTTCACTACATATCAGGACGTAGTTAGCGACCGCGACTTTCGTAATGCGGTTGGATTGGATTGAGGCAACAACAGCAGCCGGCCATGGATGCCACTATAACGAATACGGCAAACGCTGGCGCCCCGGCGCAGGCGCCGGCCGCGCCAGAGATGCCGACTGAGTCGTTGCATCCGTGGCACGGCTCGCAGCGCGCCGCTCAGGCAGTGGGAAACGATATTCCCGACTGTAAGGACCTGATCGGGCGGTACGACGCGGCGATCCGGCTGATCGAACGATATGAGCCCCTTCGAGCTGCGCGTTTGAGGGACCGCGCGCTACGCGCAGCGGACGCTGAGGCGCGTTTGAGCGGCGTCCGGAGTGAGGAGGCCGCGTTTCATCTGCAATATGTCGAGCACGCGAAAGCCCAGGCGGCATCGCATCGCATTGAGATGGACAACTTGCAAACGAAACTGCAATCGGTACGCACGGAAGCTCGCGCTGACCTCGCTGAACTTCGCAATGGGTGCGAAGAGACCTATGCGCAATTGGCTGCGGCCGCGATAGACGCAGGACTGCCGATCCCGGTTTGTGTCCATCGCTCCGTTGGTGGAGTCGGTGCTCAAATGGATGATCCTGACGACTCGGAATCGGCTGACATTCCCGAACCGGAACCTGAGGTGGATGAGGGTCCAAACGCGCCTAGCGCGGAACCGATGTCCTCACGGAGCGACGTCGCGCCGGCTCGTGCGCGCCGTAGGTGGAACTGGCTTGGTCGGTGGCGCCGCCCGGACCCTACGACACCGAGCGCGTCCGTGATCGAACCGACGCCTCATCTCGCGGTGCCGCCGCTGCCTGACGGCTCTGGTCAGACGAGCCGCCCAGTTCCGACAGAATCACCGGAGGATGACTTCGAGCGCATCCGACGGAGCGCTGAGCGCCGCACCGAGACGGCAACAGTGCTGGCACAACGGGGCGGCTTCTGCATCCCAGAGCAGCCGGATGCGTCGAAGCGAAGCCGCGAAGTTATCTTGCACATGGTCAGCAACATTATCTTTACCGTGGCTTGCGGTACCGTGCTTGGCCTGAGCCTGTGTGCGATGATCGGCTTCAACATCAGGCAGATGCTGGAGGATGGGGAATGGGCATCGATATCCGGTCCCGTTATACTCGGCATCTTCTTGTTCTGGCTGTTTGGCCGCGTAATCGACGGCGGCACGGAACGCTGCGCATCTGCGTGTATGAATGCCGCACTCTGCCGCGATCCAGAACGTGCCGAAGCCTGGAGGCGACTCGGTTGGCCGCGACTAGCAGCCCTGATCCTCACCGTTGGCGTCATTATAGCGATTACCTCTATCGAGATATGCGTCGACAAGGAGGGGATCGTTCGCTTCATTAACATGCGTGGCGCGGGCGACAGCGCTGTCGCGGTGCGCCAGGCTAACGGTCGTGTTGCTTTGCAGCAGGTACCGCTGCATCTCGGCTGGCTGGTCCAATGGTTGCTGGCCGCATTCGCGGTCGTCCCCTTCGTCGCACTACACGTAGCTACTGCCTGGGAGCGCGGATTCCACGAAGTCAAGCGGAGCTGGTACGAATCCGAGCGCGCCCGCTGCGTGCACACGCTAGCGGAAAAGCTGCTGGCAGAGAGCGAGCGTGCGACAGAAGACAAACCTGTGGCGGACCTGGTGTTCGATCGGCAATCTGAGGCCGCACGCGATGAGACGTCCATGCTACCTCCGGCGGACAATAGACCAATACCTGCCGTGGTTGACCCTGCCCAAACGCCGGAGCCAACGCCTGGAGCGGGGGCGGTCCGTACGCCAGCACCACGGGATTACCGGCGAAACGGTCAATACCTACTCTCGTCGGCTGAGGTTCCTGACCGTACGACTAGCGGCGGAGTGCCCAGGGAATCGGCGAGCAACCTGCTGGACAGGCTTGCCGAATACAGGCAAGCTCTGTACCGGAGAAACGCCGCGAAGCAATACTGGGGCAAGGAAATACTGGCGCTTCGACAGGAGCTTGAACGCGTTCAAGCACTGCGGCCGGTCATACCGCAGGATTACAGCGAGCGTGCCCGCGCTCGGATGGATGCGGCGTGGGCGGATCTCCAGCACGCAGTGCACGCGTTCGACGATGAATATGGCCAATGCGTGAGCATGATGCATGCAAAGCGCCGTCCCGGCCGACTCCGCGCTATCGCGAGGCGTTTTTGGGGCGCGCCGGAAATAACTCAGGACGAGTTCGCCCGAATTGAGCCATCCGGCGGTTCCACCACACGCTCGACTTCAGCGTGAAACCCTGGCGTATAGGCCACGTCGAAGGATGCGATGGCAGGAGGAACCGTGAACAACGTTACATTCCGAACAGGTGGAGATTGGGACAGCACCACGCTGGCCAATAACGGCGAAGAGGTGCTGGCGAATGCGCTCAATGTGAAGCTGACCGCCGGACGCGACGAAGGCGGAAACCCCGCTAAAGGCGGGATTCAGCTCGGCGGTGAGATGACCGCATCCATCGTGCCGCAGGATAGCTCCCAGCAGGAGATCCCGATCTTCCCAGGACGCCTGCAGATCGACTTTCCGGGCCACGAAGTGATCGTGGAGAACACCAACCCCGGCTTTATGTTTGAGGTTACGCGCGTCTGGTACAATGGCGCCGACGTAACCAATGAAGTCCTCGATCTTGAGGTAGAGGTGAATGCCCAGACCAATGTGGTCCGAGCGTTCATCGTTCTCTTCAAGACTCATTTTTTGGGTGCGCCCGAAGTGGCCACCTTCACCATCTGGTCGTGACACGGCCCCCTGCCGGCAGTTCGCAGGAGAGACTCCCATGCTTCGTATAGCCCTTCGCTACAGAATCGCCCTAGTTGCCTGCGCCGCGGCGCTGCTCACCGGCTTACCGCGCCAGGCGGCGGCTCAGCGGTTTCGGGGCGGCGGCAGCTTCCACTCCTTCGGCGGAAGCAGTCGTTCATTTGGCTCGTTCGGCGGCGGCAGCCACTCGTTCGGCTCGCTCGGACGCAGCGGCGGCTCATTTGGTGGGGGCAGCCGGTCGTTAGGAGGCTCGTTTGGCTCCAGCCGCTCTTCCGGCTCGTTTGGCGGCGGAAAGCTGTTCGGCAACTCCCGGTCCGGCAGCGGCCGCTCCGGTTCATTCGGTTCCGCTTTCTCCGGTGGCTCGTTCGGGCGGCATGGCGCCTTCGGCAGCAGCGGTTTCGTGCACTCCAGCTCTATCTACACCTATGGTGGCAGGTCGGCGCCGGCGCGTTACTACGGCGGCTGGGGCGGTTACAGCTATGGCTGGGCGCACCCTGCCTGGTATTACTACACGCCGTTTTACCCATCGTTCTATTACTATCCGCCCTACTACAGCGGCGGTTACTACTATCCCGGCGGTTTCAACTGGTTCCATTCGCTCGTCAGCATTCTTGTCTTCGGATTTATTATCTGGCTGGTCATCCGGCTGTTTCGCGGGTTCGGTGGCGGCCGGCGCGTCCGGTACACCAACTATTGAGCCGGCACGAGGCCGCTTGCGGTGTTTGCTAAGCACACGCCGTCCGACCCGGCTCCGCAGCCTTCCGCCGCGGAGCTTGCGCGCATTCTTGGCGGCGGTCTCGTCCAGATCATCGTCAGCAACCTGCAGCCGCTCGTCTTCCATCTCTTTTTGAACCACCACCTGGTGGAGCAGACAGATGTCGAGGAGGTATCGGTGCTGGTCGAACTCCCGGAGGAAGATGGCCAACCGATGCTGCGCGCCACAATGACGCATGCCGTCACCAACGTGGCCGGCGAACGTCAAATGCAGAGTGCGGAGCTGTTTCCCTGCACTCTCGAGGTGGTTGCGGAGAATCGGCGATTCTCGATCACATGCAGCGACGTGGCCGACATCAACTCAGCCTGGATCGGAATCGGCCTCCTGCCGGATGGTTCCGCGCACGATCTGTCGGGCGTCCGATCTCTCAGGATGGTTCTCGCGGCAGGGATCCTGGATGCCAGGGTTACGTGGACAAACGGCCAGGAAGAGGAGCTGTTTCCAGCTCCGTGAACTCGTTTTGGCTGCGTAACGTATGAACTAAGCAGGGCATGTCGAGACCATTGGGCCAACAATCTGCAATCCGCTCGCTGCTTGCGCGCGCCGCGTGCGTCGCGCTGGGTTTCGCGCTGCTTCTGCCCGCATCGCGGGCAGTTGCCCTCGCGCAGGCCGGCCACACCAAACCTCCGACGGCCGCCAGGGATTCCGGCGTTGGGCCGGACGGCTACGCGGATGACGCCGAGGTCAAGCTTGGCCGCGAAAACGCCGACGAGTTCAACAAAACCGCCAAGTTTGTTACCGACCCGGCGCTGGTTGACCGCGTCACACGGATCGGTGACGCCATTGCCCACGTAGCCAACACCGTACCGATTCCGGCGCTGTGGGGAAGCTCGCAGCTGAAAAAGTTCCACTACACGTTCCGGGTTGTGGATGATCCCGATGTGAACGCCTTTTCGCTTCCCGGCGGGTTCATATACGTGTACAAGGGGCTGCTCAACTTCGTCCATTCGGATGATGAACTTGCCGGTGTGCTGGCGCACGAGATCACGCATGTGGATCACCACCACACGATGAAGCTGATGCACGAGAACGACAAGATACAGAAGTGGATCCTGCCGCTTGTCGCCCTCGGGGCCATTGCCAGCCACAGCGCAATGAATGGCGCGTACGATGTCTTTCTGGCCGCGAACCTCTACCAGACTGCGAAGATAAACACCTACGGCATACACGCGGAAGAAGATGCCGATCATGGCGCCATTCTGCTCCTGACGCACACCAAGTACAACCCGGTTGGCCTGTACAGCTTCATGCTGCGCGAGGCCGCTGACGAGCGCAACCACACCTACGGCAATCTCGGTATCTACCGCACGCACCCACCCGGCGCCGACCGCGCCACATCCGCGCGCGAGCTGTTGGAATCGCTGCATATACCTATCCGGCTGAGCGAAGTGGACCCGACGCTGCGCGCCACAGCGCGCACCGACCCGGCCGAGCCGGCGGTCGCGGTTTTGGCGATGCGCGGCGTGGATATCTGCCGCGTGGTGGGCATGGATGGCGAAACTGCTGTGCAGCGCGGGGATCGTATCGCGGCGCAGCTCAACAAGCTGGTGGATACCCATCTGCAATCGTGGGAGGTGCGCACCAACGCCGATAACAGCCGTGTGCTTTTTCGCGGGCTGCCGCTGCTAACTCCGGCCGACGCTGCTGCCCAGAACCAGACCGTGCCCCAACTCGCGCTCAGCGTGGGAGTTGCGATCGCCCAAATCGATCAAAAGGTTCAACTCGATTCGAACCCGCAGTACCCCACGCCTCAAGGGCATTGAGCCGGGTGAATCCGGGCCTTTAAGCCTCAGCGCTTCTGCCGGTACGCTACCCTGAAGACGGTCAGCGTCTTGCCGCCGTCGGATAGTGATCCATTGAACCGGCCATTGGCCGAAATACCGGCCCATTGCATCATCTCCGCCAGACCACGGTCCCGCTTCGCACCGGCCTCAACCTTCTTGAGGACCGAAAGTGCAAGGGTAAAGTGCACGGTTGCGCCATCGCGCCGGTACACGCCATGCCAGTTTTCCATACCGCTGGCCGCCGCACCCGCTCCTGGGGCAGTAAACTGCCACGTCTGGTCTGGATGCAGCGCAAACAGGCCGTAGCCGTCGGCGTCGGTGTAGGTTGCGTCTATACCTCTGGTGCAGCCGAACATAACCGCAGATGCGGGCAGCACGAGCAGCCAGGCGATCCATCGGAGACCAGCGCGCCGCCGCGCCGATCGGATCGGCCCCTCGCGAACAAACGGGCAATGCGGCATTCTGCACTCCCTCCCTCTGTCATAATACAACCCGACGCACCTCTTTTCACTCTCTGGAGCCACAGTTCAACGCGATGCTTGCGAACGACTTACGGCAGCAATACCTCAGTTTCTTCAGTCAGCGCGGGCACCAGATTCTGCCCAGCTCTCCGCTCGCGCCAATCGACATACTGGGAAACCAGGACGAAAGCGTTCTCTTTACCGGCGCCGGCATGGAGCAGTTCAAACCCTACTTTGTGGGGGCGGCGCAGCCACCGAATCCGCGCATCTGCACGGTGCAGAAATGCTTCCGAGCCGTTGACATCAATAGTGTTGGCGATACCTCACACTGTACTTTCTTCGAAATGCTGGGCAACTTCAGCTTTGGAGATTACTTCAAAGCCGAAGTGATCCCCTGGACGTGGGAGTTCCTCACCGGCACGCTGGAGCTAGAGCCGGAGCGCTTCAACGTCACCGTATTCTCAGACGATGACGAGGCGTTCAGCATCTGGCGGGAGGTGGTTGGACTTCCCGAGGATTGTATTCACCGCCTGGGCGAAGATCACAACTACTGGCCTGCGAACGCCATTTCGCAAGGTCCGGACGGGCCGTGCGGCCCGTGCAGCGAGGTCTTTTACAGGCTGGGGTCCGCAGACGAAATGGCCCATGGCGGCGCCATGTCGCCCGCGGAGCGATTCATCGTCGATTGCGATGCCGGCCGCTGGCTGGAGGTGTGGAACAACGTCTTCACGCAGTTCAACCGGTCGACCGATAGTGGTGGCGAGCCGGCACTGGCGCCGCTGCCGCGCCGCAACAACGATACCGGCGCCGGGTTTGATCGGCTGGTGATGGTGACTCAAAAGGCCGGCAGTGTCTACTCCACCGATCTGTTCCAGCCGATTCTAACCGACATCGAAGATCTGTCGGGCATCCATTACGAGGGGCTGAACAGCCCTAAGGACTTTGCGCAGCGCCTCATAGCCGAGCACGTGCGCTCCATGACGTTTTGCGTCGCCGATGGCATCCTCCCGTCCAACGAGGGCCGTGGCTACGTGCTGCGGTACATCATGCGACGGGCCATTCGGTATGCAGCACACACGCTGAAGATTTCAGAGCCGTTTCTGCACAAGCTGGCCCCGCGTGTCATCGAGCAGATGGGTGACTTCTATCCCGAACTGCCTGAGCGCAGCGCGCTCATCGTGTCCACGCTGGAGGCGGAAGAGACGCGCTTCCGGAGAACGCTGGAGATCGGCCTTAGCCGCATCCAGGGACTGCTGGCGGATCAGGTCGGCGAGCCGGAACTGGTGATCAGCGGCGCCGACGCCTTTCAGCTGCACGATACCTGGGGATTCCCGGTGCACCTTACGCAGGATCTGGCACGGGAAGCCGGCGCATCCGTGGATATGGCGGCATTTGACGCCGCGATGGCGGAGCAGCGCGAACGGTCGCGCGCGAGCAGCCGGCTGGGAGGCGGTCTCTTCGATCAGGCGGGTGGCGCCGGTCGCACCGGGCAGGCGCCTACGCGCTTCACCGGATACGCCCGGACATCGGGCGAAGCTGTGATCCAGGCGATTCTAGGTCCGGATGGCGAGGAGCTGCAGTTTGCGCGGCCCGGCGATCACGTGGATCTGGTGCTGGACTCCACGCCGTTCTACGCGGAGGCCGGTGGACAGGTGGGTGACACCGGAACGGTGCGCGGTCCGTCCGACGGCACGGCTTGCGGCCTCTGGTTTGAGGTGGCGGCAACCACGCGCAGCTCCGGCGTGTTCCGGCACTCCGGCGTGGTGCGGGAAGGCGAAGCCTCGGTTGGCCGGCATGTGTTGGCCGAAGTGGACGCGTCGCGCCGTCACGACATTATGCGCAACCACACCGCGACGCACCTGCTGCAGGCGGCGCTGAGGACCGTGCTGGGCGACCACGTGCATCAGAAAGGCTCGCTGGTCACGCCCGATCGTTTGCGATTTGACTTTACGCACGGTGCGCCCGTCACGCCGGCCGAGCTTGCGGAGGTGGTGGACCGTGTTGTGCAAGAGGTGCTCCGCGATGACCCGGTAACGGTGGATGCGGACGTGCCGCTTTCCGATGCGAAGAAGCTTGGCGCAATGGCGCTTTTTGGAGAGCGCTACGGCGAATTCGTGCGAGTGGTGACGGTGCCGAATTTCAGCATCGAGCTTTGCGGCGGCACGCATTTGACACACACCGGCGACATCGGTCTGTTTACGATCGTCTCCGAAGCCGGAGTTGCTGCCGGTGTTCGCCGGATTGAAGCGGTAACCGGCCGAATGGCCGCGGAACGCGTCCGGGAACGGGAAGAGCTGCTGCGTACCGCGGCGGTTCTCCTACGCACCGCGCCGGAGCAGCTTGCCGCTGCGGCGGAGCGCCTGGTTCACGACAAGGCCGAGCTGGAGCGCGAAGTCCGCCGGTTGCGCGCTGCGGGCGGGGCTGATGCGCCACCCATCGAACCTCAAACCGTTGGCGGCGTGCCCACGGTGATCAGCGCGCTGCCGAATGCCGATGCCGGGGCGTTGGTACAGTTCGTTGACCGCGCTTCGAGCGCAATGCCATCCGGCATTGTGGTGGCCGGCGCGGTCCTCGACGGCGCGGTGAACTTTGCCGTCAAGGTCTCGCGCGACCTGGTGGCGCGCGGATTCCATGCCGGCAATCTCATCCGCGAGATTGCGCAGATCGCTGGCGGCGGAGGAGGTGGCCGGCCCGACTTCGCCCGTGCCGGCGGCAAGGATCCTGCACGCTTGCAGGCCGCGCTGGACGCCGCAGCCGGGTTTATTGAAGCGCAGGCGGGTGCGACCCACGCTTCGTGACTGTACTGCCAGCTCAAGGTGAGTGGTATTGAGGCTCCGGGAGTGGCTGCATCTATTCGTGACGTTGAGCGCCACTGCGGCAGCGCTTTGCCCCGCGGTCGCTCAGCAGCCGCCTCGCCACCGCGTGGTGCTGGTGCTGTGCGACGGCCTCGAGCCTGGTGATCTGCTGCGGATCCCCTCCTTGCGGCGGATGGCTGCCACGGGCGCCGTCGGGCTTTTGAGCGAGCCCGGCGCCTCGGAGTCGGACCCAGCCTACGCGGACCTGGTACTGGCTGTTGGAGCGCGCCCGACGCCGTTTTACGTCTCTGCATGCGCCGGAGCCGGCGATGGCGCATATCCACGCGAGGCCGGCACCTACCGCACCGTCACCATGCGCCGCACCGCGGCCGATTACGGTTCGAAGGGCTCAGAGGCGCACGGCAGCATCTACTATCCCGGAATCGGTCGCCTGGCGCGAAATGGCATAAAAAGTGGTTGGCTCGGCGCCGTGCTCCAAGGGTCGCCCCATTCACTCACCGTGAAGGTGTACGGGGCTGCCGATACCAACCAGGTTCAACGGGCAGCGGTGCTGCTGGCGATGGACCCGTGGGGCCGTGCGGACGGTGCCATTCCGATGTCGCGGCCCTCTGCGACTTCGCCGTTCGGACTTGTGGATGCTCCGCGCGCGCTGGCGGATGCCGCCACCGGCTCCGGTGCTGCGCTTACGGTGGTGCAGTTGGGAGACTGCGCGCGTGCAGCCGCTGCGCATGCTGGCGGCGCGATCCGGCTGGCAGCGCTGCACCGTGCGGACATCTTCCTGACGCGGCTGATGCAAGCGCCCGACGCCGCGAGCCGTGACGTGCTGCTAGTTAGCGCGTGGCCGCTCCCGGATTTGGGCGCGCCGTCGCCGAAGTGGAATCGACTCTCCGTAGCGGCGGCGGTCGGGCCGGATTTCCAACCCGGCCTGCTCACCTCCGCGACGACGCGTACGCCCGGCCTTGTCTCCAACGTGGATGTAGCCCCGACGGTGCTGAGGCTGCTGGGCGCGGCGGCGCCGGTCGGGATGATCGGCCGGCCGATCCACACAATCGCGTCATCCGCTGGGAGTCGGATTGCGTCCCTGCTTCGGATGGATCGTCGTGAGCAGCTGAATGCACACGCAGTGGTGCCGGTTATGGCGCTCATAGGCGGTCTGTTGGGCATCTCGGTCGCGTGCTGCCTGGCGCTTGCAGCAGCCGGGAGTTGCCGATCTGCAAGCTTTGGCGCCGGGCTGTGCGTTGCGGCGTTGAATCTCCCCGCTGCCTGCCTGCTGGCCGGTCTCTGGCTGCCAGGGAGTGTGGCCGCTTACGGCTGGCTGATCGTCGGCTGTATCGCTGCGCTGTCCCTCTTGTGTACCGTTGGCGCTGCCGCAAGCGGTCGCGAAGCGGCGCCGGTGGCTGCGGGCATATTCATCGTTGTGCTGCTGCTGGACCTTGCGACCGGCCAGCATCTGATGAAGTCATCGATAATGAGCGGCTACACCGTCTCCGGGATCCGTCTGTACGGCATTGGGAATGAGTACCTGGGACTGGCTTCGGCTGCCACGGCGCTCGGGCTCTACGCGCGCGCGCGGAGTTACGGTGGGCGCGCGGGCCGCCTTCGTATCGCGCTGATTGCCCTGGTGTTCCTCGTGTTTGGTTGGCCGGAGCTTGGGGCCAATAGCGGCAGCCTGGTGATTGGAGGTGCGCTGCTGGCGGCCTGTGTTGCCATCGAACGGCGCAGGCCGGCCTTCTGGCTGTATGCGCTGCCGGGCGCGATATGCGGCGCTGCTGCAGCCGTAGCAGCTGCAACGGCAGATGCATGGCTTCTTCCAGGCAGCGCCTCTCATGCCGGTGAAGCGCTCCGGACCGCATCATCGGGTGGAGGCTTTCGCTACCTGGGGGCGATTCTGCTGCGCAAAGCGCGGCTGAGCATGACTTTGGCGCGCTCGCCGTGGCTTCTGCTGATCTTCGGCGGGTTTGCCGCCACCATCGCAGTGGCACTCGCAGCCGCGGAACGGCGCAAGATGCCGCTAATGGTGCGCGGGAGCCGACTACGCCACGCGTTGGGATTGGTGGTGGTAGTGGCTGCAACGGCCCTCATCTCCAAAGACTCCGGCGTGGTTACGTGTGCATACGCGTTTGGTGTCGCCGGTGTCTGGATGGCATGGGAGGTGCTTTCAGCCGCTGCTGGAGCAGGAGTTGCGCCCCACCCCGCCCAATAAGGCGCCATGCCCAGGATCGCTCGCCGCATGGTTGCGCCCGTTTTTGCCATCCTGTTGTCGTGCAGCGGTTCGACGTACGCTCAGCGGCGCGGGCCGGCGCGGCCAGCGGTCCGGAGCCGGGCGGCGCCACTGCGGCTGATATGGTCGTGGCCCGGTCCGCTCCACTGGCGTGACGTGAGCGCCGGACCGCGTGACGGAATAGCGGGTGATGCGATCTACGCCTCGCGGGCGGATGGACGCGTCTCGATCCTCAGCACGGATGGAAAGCCGGTCGCGGCGCTCCAGCTGGATCCAACCGTGCGGCAGGTGACCCCCTGCGCTGCGACCGGTCATCTCGCCGGCTGGCTGCTGGCGTTCGGAGCGGGCCAAACGTCGGTATTCGGCTACAGCCAGGCCGGAGCGCTTCTATGGCGCTACAACCCATTTGGCGCCCGCACCGGCGTCACCTGGGCAGCTCCGGCCGGCGCTCCACCAGACGGCATATTCGGCGCAGTTATCGGCTACGGTGGCTTCGGGGGTATTCATGTGTTGGGCGCCGCCGGCCATGTGCTATGGAAAGCGCCGCAGTTCGGCGGGATTGAGGGCGTTGCAGCCACCGTAACGGGAGCAATTGGAGGAATGGTGCTGGCCACAGACAGCACGGGCGCGCTCCTCGGATTCGATGCCCGTGGCACACAACGCCTGAATGCCCGACCGGATAACGTGACGTTCCGGACCGTCGACTCGTTCAATCTGCACAACCAGACGGCCTGGGACATTGTCGCCCTGGCCGGCAAGCCGGACAGCGACCGCGAACTGATCTACGATATGTCGGTGACCGGCTATGTGCGCTGGGTACGCAGTCTGGGCGTCAATCTTCGCGAGACCGGCGCACGTCGCCTTGCGATGCTTCGGATTTCGCCGCGAGAAAATCTGCTGGCCGCGCTTGATTGCGCGGGCGCAATCCACCTTTACACGCCGGATGGACAGCCGGTTGGCGTAACGCGCGGAGTTCCGCCTGCCCTGGCAATCTGCTCGGCGACCGAACCGAACGGCGACCAGATTCTGGTTGCTGCGGCAGATCGTGAAGTTTATGCTTTGCGGCCCACCATCGGCTCCACGCATCGATCGCGTGGACGGAGGTTTGGCCGCCGGCAGGTGCGGCGAAAACGTGGTAGACCATTGGGGTTGCGCCGGCTGCACAGGCTGCCGCCATAACGGCTTGCTGCACCGGCACGTCTATCTCCACCCATGCAGATCTCCCCATCCAAAGAAGAGTTTATCCGGCTCGCGCGGCCGGGCAGTCTGGCGCCAATTACGGCCGAGATACTCGCCGACCGCATCACGCCCGTCTCCGCCTATGATCGCCTGGTAGCGGCCGAGGGCGGTGATACGCCCTGGGCCTTTCTGCTGGAGAGCGTGACCGGCGGTGAGCAGCTTGCCCGATACACCTTTCTTGGAGTAAGCCCCACCTGCATTTACCGGTGCCGGGCTGGATCGTGGAGCATCAGCAATCGCGGCGAAAACACCGTTGGCGTGCTGGCTGATGGCGAAGACCCGCTCACACCGCTGAAGAAGTTGATGCAGGCACGGCCGTACGTTGGGCGCGCCGACCTGCCTCGGTTCTGCGGTGGCGCGGTCGGCTTCCTCAGTTACGACGCTGTGCGGTATTTCGAGGAGCTACCCGATAGCAACCCAGACGATCTGGAGGTGGATGACGCGTGTTTCTTCATCACCGACCGCCTGGTGATCTTCGATCACGTTCGCCGGCGGATGGTGCTGCTCTGCAATGCACAGGTGGAACAGGATCCCGGCGAGGCGTGGGAAGCCGCGGCCACCGGAATCGCGCAGCTCGCAGCGGCGCTCAAGCGACCGGCACCGGCTCCGGAGTTACGCCCGGTGGATACCTCCGAGGTTGTACCGGCGCCACACTCCAGCATTGAGCGGTATCAGGCGGCTGTTGGCAGGTGCGTAGAGTACATTCTGGCCGGCGACGCATTCCAGATTGTGCTCTCCGAGCGCTTCACGGTGGAGTTGAACTGCCGTCCGTTTGACGTCTATCGCGCCCTGCGCTCGGTCAATCCATCGCCCTACATGTACTATCTTCAGATGGGTCCCGACCGGATGATCGGATCATCGCCGGAGATCCTGGTAACCGTGAATGGCAGCGAGGTCTGCGTTCGGCCGATAGCGGGTACGCGCTGGCGAGGCAAGACACCCGAGGAGGACGCGGCGCTTGAGGGCGAACTGCTTGCCGATACGAAGGAGTTGGCGGAGCACGTGATGCTGGTGGATCTCGGGCGCAACGATGTGGGGCGCGTGTGCGATTACGGCTCCGTTCGCGTTGATCAACTGATGGCGGTGGAGCGTTATTCTCACGTGATGCACATTGTCTCCAATGTGCTGGGCCACCTGAGAGACGACCGCGACCTGTTCGATGCGATCCGGGCATGTTTCCCAGCCGGCACGGTGTCCGGGGCGCCGAAGGTACGCGCTATGGAGATCATTGACGAACTGGAAACAGTGCGCCGCGGCTTTTACGCCGGATGTGTGGGCTACATCGGCTTTGATGGCGGTATGGATATGGCGATAACCATCCGCACGCTTTGGGCGCGCGGAAACACTGCCACGCTGCAGGCCGGCAGCGGCATTGTGGCAGACAGCACCCCCGAGTACGAATACCAGGAGTGTCTCAACAAAGCGGGCGCCCTGGTGCGCGCCATCGAAATGGCGCGTGCCGGGCTGGATTGAGCGGCGCCCGCCCTACCCGGCTTAAACCTTCTCCGGCACCACAAACGGCGCTCGGTACTTGCGCGTGAGCATCGAGTTGGCCTGGGCCGCCATATTGCGCCAATCCGGATCGCCGGCGCGCTCGGCGCCGGCGCCGTGAGCCTCAAACCGCTCGTGACGCGGATCGAACGGCAGCTTCGGACCCAGAAGGTAGGCGCTATCGGCTAGTGACACGCCGTCATCCGCCAGGTGTTTCTCAAAGGCTGCGAATGTTGCGTAAGCATCTTTATCGTCGCCGAACGCGGCGGACTTCTGAGAGAACGGCGTGGTTTTGCCCAGGCGGTACGAAATGTTGGCGATATGCACCAGAGCGCTGGAGATGTGGCCCTGCAGGATATCGGCATGGAGATCCTGCCACCTCCGACTTCGGACTGCCTTCAGGAAGTTGCCGAAGTGGTCGCCACCACCATGGAAGTGACGGATCGTGTTTCCAGCCATATCCACGGCGACGGCGTCGTCGTAGGATGTGAACGCTACGTAGCCCTTGTCACCGTAGACAATGTCGCCGATCCGCACACCAAGGAGGTCCGCGGTGGGCAGGCCCCGCACTTCAAAGATCAGGTGCGCGGCGCCATAGTCGAAGAACGAGAGCAGCGTATTCGGCGTCTCGCCGGCGTCGGTGTACCCGAATCGCCCGCCAAGGGCCATTACCGAGTGCGGCAGGCCGGCCTGATTGAGCGCCCACCGGGCAACATCCATCTGGTGAATCCCCTGATTGCCCATATCGCCGTTGCCGTAATCCCACCACCAGTGCCAGTTGTACAGAAACCGGTTTCGGTTGAACGGCCGCTCCGGCGCCGGCCCGAGCCAGATATCGTAATCCAGCTCAGGCGGTGGCGGAGAGTCGGGATAGATACCGATGCTGGTCCGCCGCTTGTAACAAAGGCCGCGCGCGAGGTAAACCTTACCAATGCCGCCGGAGTGAATGAAGTCGATCGCAGCCCGAGACCCTGCGGAGGACCGGATCTGTGTGCCGGCCTGGCAGATTCTCATATACTTTCGAGCCGCTTCAACCAGGCGGCGGCCCTCCGTTACTTCATGGCTCACCGGCTTTTCCACATACACGTCCAGCCCGGCCTGCATGGCCCACACTCCGGCGAGCGCGTGCCAGTGGTTGGGCGTTGCGATCGAAATGGCGTCGCACACATGGTGGTCCAGGAGACGGCGAATGTCCTGATACGCCTTCGGTCGGCGCTGGCCACCCTTTACAGCCAGATCCTGCGCGGCCGGGATCAGGGCGGTATCCACGTCGCAGATCGCGGTGATCTCCACTCCCGGCCGGCACCAGGCGCGGATATGGTCCTTCCCGCGCCCATGGATACCGGCAACTGCAATGCGAACGCGGTCGTTGGGGGCAACCCGTCGGTTCGGTATTCCGCCATCCGCGTCGCGGGCCGCCACGACTGCCGCTGCCGCGCTGATGAGCGACTCCTCCAGAAACCGCCGCCGGGTTGTGGGCATTTTGCGCGCCTCCTCGCCTCGCCTATTCCCGTCATCGGCCACGCACTCCTTCCATGAACCTTTCGGAAGCGCGGGCCATCCTCGGAGTTGCCGCCGATGCGCCGCTCGACGAAGTACGCCGTCGCTACCTCGAGTTGGCGCAAGCCAACCACCCCGATCGGCAGCCGCCGGATCGCCGTGACCGCGCCGGCCAGGTCACCGGCTCTCTGAACGCCGCCTGGGAATTGGTCCGTGCGGACCGTGAGGCCCGCGGCGAAGATGCTTTCCGCCCGGATTCCGGACCGGCGGTCCGGGCAGAACGACCCGCCCCATTTGTACCGGACCCCGAAGCAGCATCCGCTGCCGCCGCGGCGCTGGGCGCGAAGGCCGCGCAGCGCACCCGGCGCATCCAGCGTCGACGGCGGATTGTCATCCTGATCTGCGTTGCGGCCGTCGCGCTGCTGGTATGGCGCAGCCTGCCGCGCTACGAGGCGACAGCGTCACCTGCCACGGCGCCGCCGCAGATCGTCCCAGCGCCTACCATCGGCCTGCTGCAACAGATCGATACCTCCGGTCTGCGTTGGGGCGTGGCCGAGCCGGACTTGGTATCGGGACTGGTGGCCAACCGAACCGGCCAGCGGATCCTTGGCCACGTTACGCTGCATATGGTTGCGTGGAACGTGGATGCTCCGCGACACGTTGTAACGCGCTCGTTCCCACTGTGGGCCGACTGGCCGCCTGGGGCGGTAGAACCGATATCGGTTGTCTGCGGGCTGCGATATGGCGCCGGCCGGTTTCCGGTTGGCCGAGGAACCTGCTGCCTCTGGTTCGAGCCTGCCGGCTATTCGGCCTATCGCATGTTGACCGCAACATTCCGCGACGGGCGCGGCTGTGTGGTCCAGGCGTTTCCCGGTACATCGCAGCACGACCTGCGCCTTGTAGCGAGGAGGTTTGCATCCGGCAATCCGCTCCTCTTCAGCGCGGATGACCTGCGCGGGCCGGTTTCAATTACGAGCGCTTCGCGCTGAGTGTGGCCTGGGTCGCAGACGCGGCGCCATTTGCCGGAGGACGGGCTAGCGGATCGTCGGCCGGCTACATCACATAGAGCGGCGTGCAGCAAACGTACCTTTCGAAATGCGGGGCGTCGTGCGACGACATGTACAGGTATTGGAAACCGATCCGCCAGCCAGCGCCCAGCAGCCACCGAAGCATCACCTCGTTGGTGCCCGCAACTGCCCAATGGGTTTCGTTGATCGGCGCCTGTTGGCCGCCGGCGTGGGGTCGCACGCCATCCTGCGCCCGGCGGCACAGCGCGGCCACGATATCCGGCTGCATACCCGCGCCGATAGTGAGTATGGGACCGCTGGCGTTTGGCCCGATATAACCGTAGGCAACAATCGGTGAGCCCGGGAGCGTCACATCGCGAAAGAGCCGGGAGGCTCCGTGTGGTCCACCCGAATCCTGCATCCAGAACAGATGCTCGGGCCGGCGCGCATAACCCAGCGTACCGCGATCAAGGACGTCCAGTGCATCCAGCACGTGTGGCTCTGGAACCATTGGCTCGGCGACCAGTGGTGCGCCGGCGTGCGCGTCGGCATCGCTGAGAGCCACGCGGTCCGGCCGCCATTGATTGGCAAGGCTCGCAAGTGGACCCGTAAAGAGCATCATCGGCATCCGCGGCAGCAGGAGCGCATGCCGGATATAGAGGGCATCTGCCGAGCGATCCTCAGATGCCAGGATAAATCGCGAGCGTGCTGCCCGTCCCGAGTTAAGGCATGCCCGCAGTAACGCCGTACCGATACCGCGACCGCTCCATGAAGGAATCAGGAAGAACTCGGTCAACATCCAGTGTGCGTCGCGCACGAGCGAGCGTGCGTAGCCAACGACGCGGGCAGCGCCGAAGCGTGGCTGCTCCTCGGCAACAAAAAATGCGGCGCCGGGAGATTCCCGCAAATGATGCCGGATCGCGGCATGCGCGCTCCAGCCGACATCGGAGCCGAATGACCGGCGCATGACCTCAAAGGAGGCAAACTCATCATCCACCGTGCCGGACCGTACCCGGATGCCGGGCGGTAGATCACGCGGCTGGGCGGCGCCACCGATGGGTTCCGTTATCATGCTGGTTACCGCCAGGGTGATTCCACCGCTTCCGGCAATTCTCCTCGTTTCGGATGTAAAACAGCGGCGCGGCGGTCAAACCGCGCTATAATCCGTTGCACTCAGAGAGGCCCCGAGCATGACCCTTGTAACGCTCTTCTTCTTCGCTCACCAGCCGATTCGCCTCAAGCCCTACGAGACGAGGCTGGACACCGGCGCACGCAGTCCCGAGGAGCTCTTTGACTTCTATTTCGACGAGACTCTGAACCGAGATATCTTCCACCGCGTGGCGCAGAAATGCTACTACCCGGCAACCCGCGCGCTGCTCGATCTTGTAGAGCGCTACCACGGCGAGCCGAAGCCGTTCAGACTTGCGTTCGGTCTCTCCGGCACGTTTCTGGACTCGGCGGCGCGATACGATCCCGGTGTGCTCGCGCTGTTTCAGGAGCTGGCGCAGTCGCGCTGCGTGGAGTTTACCGCCGAGACCTACTACCACTCGCTGAGCAGCTTGTTCGACGCCCATCGCAGCGAGTTCAATGCTCAGGTCCAGTTGCACTCCCAAACCATCGAGCGACTGTTCGGGCGCAAACCAACGGTTTTCAGAAATACGGAGTGCATCTACAACAACTCGATTGCCGCGGCCGCAAAGTACCTGGGCTTCGAGGGAATCATCACGGAAGGCGTCGACTGGGTGTTGGACGGACGCTCACCCGACTTTGTCTACGCCGCGCCGTGCGGACTGCCCGTGCTGCTGCGCAACTACCAGCTTTCGGATGACGTGGCATATCGCTTTCCGAACCGGAACTGGGAGGGTTGGCCGCTGAACGCCGAAACGTTTGCCGGTTGGTTGGCAAACAACACCGACATGAACGTGACGTTGGCGATGGATTATGAAGCGCTTGGCGAACACATCTGGGCCGATACCGGCATCTTCGATTTTTTGCGCGCGCTCCCGGACGCCGTGCGTGTACATCCACAGTTGGAGTTTGTTACGCCTACCGATGCAGTGAGGCGCCTGCCGGTGCATGACACGGTGGTTGTGGATGACTACGCTACAATCAGCTGGGCCGACAAGGAGCGGGATACCTCTGCATGGCTCGGCAACGAGCCGCAGAGACTGGCCTACGAAGAGATCAAGCGCCTGGACGGTCCGATAACCGCGGCCGGAGATGCCGACCTGCAGCGGTACTGGCGCTACATGCAGACGAGTGACCATCTCTACTACCTCAGCGACAAGGGAATGAACGATGGCGACGTACATCAGTACTTCAGCGCCTATGGTTCGCCGTTCTCCGCGTTCGTGCGGCTCCAGACAGCGCTGTACGACCTGCGCCGGCGTACATCGGAGCTTGCGCGCGCGAAAGGTAAATAGCTGGGCGACCTGATCCTGGCGCTGGATGCCGGCACCACCAGCGCGCGCGCGATGGTGATGGACAGCGACATGCGGGTACTGGGCTCTTCCGCAAGTGAGCTGCGTCTGAGCTGCCCGGAACCGGGCTGGGTAGAGCAAGACCCCGAGGAGATATGGCAGGCGCAGCGCGCCGTGATGCAGGGAGCCCTCCAGGCGGCCCGACGGTCTGCCGCAGACCTCGCCTGTATCGGCATCGCGAACCAGCGAGAGACGACCGTGCTTTGGGAACGGCGTACCGGCGTGCCGATGGGCCCCGCGATTGTGTGGCAGGATCGCCGGACCGCCGGCCGGTGCGATGAACTGCGGGCGATGGGATGCCTGGTCGACGTCGTGGAGCGGACAGGCCTCACCCTCGATCCTTACTTCAGCGCCACCAAACTGGCATGGATGCTGGACCGAAGCGCAGATATCCGGCAGGCTGCGGAGCGCGGCGACCTGGCATTCGGCACCATCGACAGCTGGCTGATATGGAAGCTGACCAACGGCGGCTGCCACGTTACCGACACTTCCAACGCATCACGGACGCTGCTCTTCAACATCCGTACTCTGAGCTGGGATCCGAGGCTGTTGGCGCTGTTCGGCATCCCACCGGCGCTGTTGCCGAAGGTAGTCGCCAGCAGCGGACATGCCGCCGAGACGAGCGCCGAGCATTTAGGACGGCGTATCCCGATCACGGGCGTCGCCGGTGACCAGCAGGCTGCGGCTTTCGGCCAGGCGTGCATCCGGCCCGGTACGGCGAAGAACACGTACGGCACCGGCGCATTTCTGCTGATGAACACCGGCGCGGCGCCGGCGGAATCGAAGCACGGGCTGCTGTCAACTGTCGGCTGGACGATCGGACGCGATACCACGATGGCTCTGGAAGGAAGTGTGTTCACCGCCGGGGCCGCGGTTCAGTGGCTCCGCGATGGTTTGGGGATCATCGGGGCTGCATCCGATGTCGAGGCGCTGGCGGCGTCGGCGCCCAATTCCGGCGGCGTGACATTTGTGCCGGCGTTCACGGGGCTTGGCGCGCCTTATTGGGATCCCTACGCCCGTGGCGCCATCACCGGGATCACCCGGGCGACCACCGCGGCGCACCTCGCATTCGCCGCACTGGAGGCGGTTTGCGTGCAGACATGCGAGGTTGTGGAAGCGGCGCAGAAGGATACCGGGCTGAAGCTGCCGGAGCTGCGCGCCGATGGCGGCATGGCACGCAACAACCTTCTGATGCAGATGCAGGCCGATCTGCTCGGCGTTCCCGTCACGTGCCCGGAAAACTGCGAAACAACCGCTGCGGGCGCGGCCGGGCTAGCCGGCATCGCCGCGGGCGTGTGGCCCGATATCGACGCGTTTGCGCGCGGCAGGCGCCACCAGAGGCGATTTGAGCCCGTCAAGCCGGATCGGTGGCGCGAAGACGTGATGTCCCGCTGGCGCGAGTCGGTGGCCAGATGCCGACACCACCCGTCAAAACCGGAAGGCTAGCCGCGGCCGTTTTCTATCCGCAGAGACCATGCACCGGAGGTTCTACCATCCTCCTCCACGGCACGCGGGCGACGCACGGCAGAGAGGATGACGGCGGGCAACTCGGCTGCCTTATCCTTGGAGACCCAGGCAAACGCGCCACGCGCTACGAAATGCTTACCAATAGCGGTGTTCACGGCGCCTGAGTAGAGAATGAACGGCGGCGGCTCCGGCAACTGCTGAACCAGTTCGAGCGCCTGAAGTCCATCGTACTGCGGCAGCTCGTAGTCTGAGATGATGACATCCCACGACTCTTCGAGCGCGGCCCGAAAGTCGCGCTCGCCGTTAACGCGCCGCAGTGCCGGGTTCAGGCCGGCTCGCTTCAGGTTGTATCCCACCAGCGCGGCATCATCGTCGCTATCTTCCAGAAGCAGCGCACGGAACAGCTCTCCGGACGCTTGTCCGGACCGCCCGGAATCCTTGCGGTGTTGCGGCGGTTCGCCGTGCCCGTCAACATGCATATGTCAGCGCCCTGAAAGCAGAATCAATTGCACACAAGTGATAGACAAAGCATCGCCGTGCCGATGCTGCGACCAGACGTCGGGGAAAAGCCGCATGGATTGATAGTGCCGGCTCAACTGCGGTTTGTGCAATCGGTCACAGCCGCGCAAATTCCCGGTCGTGCGACGCCGGCGCTCCGGCGTGCGCACCTGTAAGAGCCTGGTCCAAATCCGCACGCAGATCCTCAACGCCCTCCAGGCCGATGTGCAGGCGGATAATATACTCCCCCTCCGCGGCGCCGGTTGCGTCCGGCGGGAGGAGCATCGGTATGGCGAGGCTTTCGAAGCCGCCCCAACTGCAGCCGATACCGAACCACCTGAGCCGGTCGATGACGCCGCACGTTGTATCGCGATCGCTCCGGTGGAGGCGGAAGCTGAGGAGTCCGCTCGTGCCGCGGAGCTGGCGTTCCGTCAGCCGCGGCTGCGGATCGCCGGGAAGGCCGGGATAGTAGACGTGCGCCACGAACGGGTGCTGCTGCAGCCAGAGCCCTATACTCCGCGCCGACTGGTGATGCCGCTCCATACGGATCGGGAGCGTACGGAGACCTCGAAGCAGCAGCCACGCCGCAAACGGGTCCAGCATACCGCCGAGCGACGGAGCTTCATTCTGGCGCAGGCGGTTGATACAGTCACCGTTTCCAATGGCCGCTCCAGCCACAATATCGCTGTGCCCGCCCAGATACTTGGTGGCCGAGTGCACCACCAGATCGATACCGAACGCCAGTGGATTCTGGAAAACCGGAGATGCCCAGGAGTTGTCACATATCGTGGCGATGCCGTGCTCTTTGGCAACCGCGGCCACCGCGCCAAGATCCTGCTGTTTCATGACGCCGCTCGAGGGCGATTCCAGGTAGATCAGCCGCGTTTCGGTTCGGATGGCACGGCGAATCTCGGCGGGATCACTGCCTTCCACAAACGTGGTATCCACACCAAAGCGGGCGGCAAAGTCGGTGAGGAAGCCCCGGGTCGGCCCGTAAGCGGTATCCACCGCAATGACGTGGTCGCCGGCCCGAACGCACGAGAGGATGGCGCCGGAGATGGCAGCCATTCCGCTGCCGAAACACCGCGCGGCCTCACCGCCTTCCAAAGCGGCAAGCTTGGCCTCCACGATTCCGGTGGTCGGGTTGGATACGCGTGAGTACGAATAGGCGTTCTTGCCGTGGGCGCCGGTAAACCGCTCCGAAGTTGAAGGACCGGTAAAGAGCGAGGTCTGATAGATCGGCGGCACAGCCGCGCCAAAGTACTCGGCGGGGTCTTCACCCCAGTGCGCACAGACCGTTTCCGGGGAGAGATCCGATGGGCTGTCTGGGTGATTCGTCATGGTTTCAGTGGCCGGCCTTCACCATGGTATCCGCGATATCGTCCACGTAAAAGCCGTAGTCTTCCGTATTGGAGCGTAGTACGTAGTCGGCTACGTACCACTTGTTGTTGTACTTTACCACCTTCACGTCGCGCTGCCGTTCCACTTTCCAGTTGCCGTCCTCGTCATGGTAGGTGCCATGTTCCGCGACGGTGACGCGCCACGCGGTCGGGCTCTGTTTCAGCACCTCCAACACTTTGTAGTCGCCCGGCACGAACGACCCGCGGTCGTTGTCAAAGAGAATGGGAGGGTGCCTGGATCCGGGCATGTCGTGCGGGCCGTAGCCGCGCAGCCACTGATACCGCTTCTCCAGCGTTTCAGCGTCTTCCGATGGCTCCATCAGCGTCATCAACATCCGCTCACGCTGCTTGTGCTCGTAGGCCGTTTCCCACGTTTTGACTACCTGAAGCACCGAGAGCTTATCGGTGACCGGATGCGCGGTTCGCGACTTTACCACGATGTGGCGCCGGAGTTTTCTGCGCCGCTGCGCTTGTGCGGGTGACCCGGCCATGCACACAATGGCGCAGGTAAACAGGGCAATAGCAACGAAGATCGAGCCGTTGTACCGGCGATGGTTTCTATCCGACATCATAATAAAGACATATTCTCCTGTTATGTGACCCAATCCTGCGGATCAGTTCCCGCCGGCGGACGCTGGTAACCGATCGGATTGCCCATCTCTATGACAACTTCCGGCGCCCTATTCCTCGATTTTGACGATACGCTGGTAGATTTCTCCGCATTTATGATCGCATGGGTCCGCGCCATAGGCGATGTTGCGATGCATCGCCTGGGTGGCGAGAGCCGATTCTGGAGCGATGCAGCGGTAGAAATCCTCGGGCGGCTGGAGGCGGAGTACAGGGCGCTCTTCGTGGGTAATCCACTGGCTGGATATCGCCAATGGCTGCACGAGGTCCGCGGTCGCGAGGCGCGGGCGGCGCTGGCGCAGGCCGGACTGCCGGCGACGGACGAGAACGTGGCAATTATCATCGACGCATTCCAGCGATCGCTTCTAAGCGTCGGAACGCCGATTGCCGGCGCGCTGGAGCTCCTCGATACTCTGGATAAAATGCCGGTCGGCATCCACCTTGCATCCGGCCAGGATTCCGACCACCTGCTGTATGCGCTACGCGGACTCGGGGTTCGGGACTTCGCCGGTTACCGCTTCGGTCCGGATCTGATCGATTGCGCCAAGGAGGGCCCAGAGTACTACGAGCGCTGCTTTGCCCTGAGCGCCGCTGTACAGCCGTGGATCGTAGTGGATAACCAGCCGGAGTCGCTGGAGTGGGCGATTGCTGCCGGCGCCACCGCCATACACTCGTGCGTGCTCCCGGATACCGACTGCAGCTCGCCAGACGGGGTAGCCGCTTCCATCACCGATCTTGCCCAGCTGCCATCACTGATCGATGCCATCCTCAGCGATGGCCAATGCCGAGCCCATCGGCAACCCGGTTGATGTAGTTGAACCAGGAGGCGATCAGATTGATCTGAAGGATCGCCACATCGTCGTAGCCCGCGGCCCGCAGCGCCTCCACGTCGGATTGCTGCATATCGCCCGGACGCGCAGTGAGCTTCTCCGTGTACTTCAACATAGCGCGCTCCTTGCCCGTAAGCGCGGCATGGGTCCAACCGGTCTTCATGGCTTCCGAAAGCGTGGAATCGCCCGTTACGCGGCGCAGAAACTCTGCGTGCGACTCGATTCAATAGAAGCACCGGTTGACCACAGAGACCGTAGTGGCGATCAACTCATGATCGCGGCGGCTCAAGGGAAGATCGCCTGCCATCATCGTGCCAAAGGCGCTGAAGGAATGGAGAAGCGTTTCCGGCAGCAGGGAGTGCGACCCCACAATCCCCCAGCCGTTGTTGGATCGCTCAATTTCGTCCACCGAGGGTACCGGCGTACCGTACTCCGGCGGGTAGTGCCGGCGCATCTGTTGAACGGCGTCTGTCAACTCCGGGCTGGAGTTCGGGGGAACCACTTTAATCCACGGCATGTTTCAACTCCTGGTCCATCAACCCATGGGCTCACGGGCTTGACCCGCCTGCGGCGTGGATGTCATAATTTGTGGCTAAGGCTACCTGTGTTGGCGAATTACTGCAACCTATGGCAATTAACCTACAGGTTGTAGAAACTCGGACCACTCCAGATGGTCAACGAGGAGGATACCCCGCTTAATGTCTGTACGTGTAGGGATCAACGGTTTTGGGCGCATTGGGCGCCTCACGCTTCGAACAATTCTGGCTCGCCATGCGGGCGCAATTTCGGTTACTGCCATCAATGATTTGACCGACAGCCGGACGAACGCACACCTGTTTAAGTGGGACTCCACCTACGGTCCTTTTGCAGGTGACGTAAGCGCGTCGGAAACAGGATTGACCGTCAACGGCCGATCGATTTCGGTATTCGCTGAGCGCGACCCGGCAGCGATTCCCTGGGCCACGGCCGAAGTGGATGTTGTAATCGAGGCGACAGGGTTCTTTACCGACGCCACAAAGGCGGCGGCACATCTGGGGCATGGCGTGAAGAAAGTGGTGATTTCGGCGCCTGCCAAGAAAGAGGACCTGACGATTGTTCTGGGCGTCAACCAGCAGGACTACAACCCTGCGGTGCACCACGTCATTTCAAACGCGTCCTGCACCACCAACGGTCTGGCGCCGATCGCGAAAATCCTTAACGACAGCTTCGGAATTGAAAAGGGACTTCTGACAACCGTACACTCGTACACCAACTCACAGAAGCTGCAGGATACCGCAGCCAAGGATGACCTGCGCGATGCGCGCGCCGGAGCCGAGAACATCGTGCCAAGCGCCACGGGCGCGGCTCGCGCTGTTGGCCTTGTGCTGCCGGAGCTTCAGGGCAAGTTCAGTGGCATGGCTTTCCGCGTTCCAACGGCTACCGTCTCGGTGGTCGACTTTACGGCGCTGCTTTCGCGCGCGGCAACCATTGAGGAAGTTAACGCGGCGGTTCGTGCCGCTGCTGCCGGCCCGATGCGCGGCATTGTGGAGTACACCGAGCTGCCGCTGGTCTCCAGCGATATGAAGGGCAATTCGCACTCAAGCATCTACTCGGCAATCGACACCATCGCGGTCGGCGGCGATCTGGTCAAGGTAGTGTCGTGGTACGATAACGAATGGGGCTACGCTTGCCGTGTGGGTGACCTGGTCAAGTTCCTCGGCGACCAGGGGTTGTAAGCGCGCAATGTCCAAAAAGACGATCGACGACGTGGATGTGCGCGGCCGTCGCGTGCTGGTCCGCGTGGATTTCAACGTACCTCAGGACGAGTCCGGCGCTATTACCGACGACCGGCGTATCCGGGCTACACTGCCAACTCTGCAGGCGCTGGTGGCTCGTGACGCGCGGGTTATCGTCTGCTCACATCTCGGACGGCCCAAAGGTATCACGCCCAGATACACGCTGGCGCCCGTGGCCGAACGCCTTTCCGAGTTGTTGGGGATGCCGGTGGTGCTGGCCGCCGACTGCATAGGTCCGGCCGCTGAAACCGCCGTCGCCATGCTTCCGCCCGGCGGGGTGCTGCTGCTGGAAAACGTTCGGTTTCACGCCGAAGAGGAGGCCAATGACCCGGCATTCGCTGCGTCGCTGGCAAAACTTGCCGACCTGTACGTGAACGATGCATTTGGCGCGGCTCACCGCGCGCACGCCTCCACCGAAGGTGTTGCCCACCTGCTGCCGGGCGTGGCAGGCATGCTGATGCAGCGAGAGCTGGAGTACCTGGGTGGCGCTCTTGCCGACCCAAAACGCCCGTTCGTTGCGATACTCGGTGGCGCCAAAGTAAAGGACAAGATTGGCGTGATCGAGGCCCTGCTGCAGCGTGTGGATACGCTCATCGTTGGTGGTGGCATGGCATACACATTCATCAAAGCGCAGGGTGGCTCGATCGGAAACTCGCTGCTGGATAGCTCCAACCTGGAGTTCTGCCGGTCGGTGATCGCGTCGGCCGGCGAGCGCCTGCTGCTGCCGGATGACGTGGTGATTACGAACGCCAATCCCTTCACCGCAGGTGAGGCGGCGTGCGACACCAGAATCGCCGGCGCCGGCTCGATACCCGATGGGTGGGAGGGCGCCGATATCGGCCCAAACACACGCCGGAGGTTTGCCGCTGCGTTAATGGGCGCCGGCACGGTGATCTGGAACGGGCCGATGGGAATCTTCGAGTTTGCAAAGTTTGCCGAGGGCACCCGGGCAATTGCAGAGGCCATGGCAAGCTCGCAAGCTATCACCATCGTAGGCGGCGGGGATTCGGCGGCAGCGGTGGAGCAGATGGGCTTCGCAGACCGGATGACGCACATCTCAACGGGCGGCGGCGCCAGCCTCGAGTTTTTGGAGGGCCGCGTGCTGCCCGGAGTTGCCGCGCTGCAGGATAGGTGACGGCACAACAAGGAGGCCGATATTGAGTGATCCGCATGTGATCAAGATGCGCTGCAACTGGGAGCACGGCTACCCACTGGGCCATGGGATGATGTTCGGCGGCTCCGGGGAGGCCGAGTACGGTATACCGATCGAGCTGGGCGGCGCGCCCGGCCGCACCAACCCGGAGGAGATGCTTTTAGGCGCTGTAATGGCATGCAACGCCATTACGTATGCGGCCCTTGCCGCCCGCCGCAGCCTGGAAGTCACGGGCTATTCCATGGCAGGCGAAATCGACATCACCACCCAGCCCGGCGGCTCGTTGAAGGTGACTGCCATCCGCCTGATGCCAGAGATAACCATCCATGGAGACGATGCGGCGCTTGCGCTGGCCACCGACCTGACCACCAGGGCGGAACAGCTCTGCATGATCTCATGCGCGCTGCGCGGCAACGTTGAAGTGACCGTTCATCCCGTCGTCACGCGAGATTCGTGATGACGCGCAGGCCACTGATCGCCGGGAACTGGAAGCTGAACGGCACGCTGGGCCAGGCGGCCGAACTGGTGGAACATCTGCTGCCGCTTTTGCCGCAATCCAGCGCAGAGGTGGTGATATGCCCGCCTTTCACCGCACTACCGGCGGTTTCCGCCATGCTCGCCGGCACCACGGTTGCCCTGGGCGCGCAGGACCTGTTCTGGAAGCCGAGCGGCGCATACACGGGCCAGATCAGCGCGGCGATGCTGAAGGAAGCCGGCTGCCGGACCGTGATTGTGGGTCACTCCGAGCGGCGCGGGCGTTTCGGCACGCCCGACCCGGATATGGATGCCGCGGTTCTTGCCAGCTTTGCCGACAACGACGCCACCGTTGCGCTGAAGGCTGCCGCGGCGGCGGCCGGCGGGTTGGCGCCGATCTGCTGCGTCGGGGAGACGCTGGCCGAGCGACAAGCCGGCCATGCGGATGCGATTATCTGCAAGCAGGCGCGTGCGGCCATCGGACGCATTCCCGGTGATTGCAGCTTTTCGGAAATCGCGTTGGCTTACGAGCCGGTTTGGGCTATTGGCACGGGCGAGGTCTGCGATGCCGCCGAGGCGGAGCGTATCTGTGCGATGATCCGTGGGGTGGTGGCGGAGGCAGCCGGCAGCCGCGCGGGCGAGGCGGTTCGTGTACTGTACGGCGGAAGCGTCAAACCGGGCAACGCCGTGGAGCTGCTGGCACAACCGAACATCGACGGCGCACTCGTCGGTGGCGCAAGCCTGAACGCAGCCGATTTTGCCGCGATTGCAGCCGCGGCCTGACGGGCCTGCCTCAACCGGGGGTCTGCGCCCTCGCAACCGCCCCACTCCGCCAAGGCTCCGCTGAGGCGTGCGCGCCGCGAGAACAGCCGCGCCTCGCTCCGCCATCCTGGCGCCCAGTCGTCATTCCGAGCGAAGCCGACGGATGTAGGGTTGATGGTTCCGGGGCCGGCAGACGGCGCTCGGGACCGAGCGTTTCCGCACTTAAACGTCCAAACGAATTAAATAAAGTCGCCCGGATGGAACTTTCCGGCCCGAACAACTCGCTTTACCTTTTGAATGCAGGATGCGTGCGAACATTGTCAAATAAAGCTCGTGGCATCCTTGACAGGGTTTGTCTGTTAGATTATGATGACTTTGTTTTCGATTTCGTATACCGTGGATCCGGTAGGAAACCGCACCGGCGAAACGGTGGGAAGCACCTCTACAAGCTTCACGATGGATAACGACGATGAGCTTACGTCGACCAGCGGCGGATTCGCGAACAGCTATTCGTACAACGCCAACGGCGAGCAGACCGGACGCACGTTGGCCGGTACCGCGTACACCATCGCCTTCGACTACGATGGCCAGCTCAAGTCGATCACCCAAGGTACGGCGGTGACCGGTTTCGGCTATGACGCTCTGGGCCGGCGCGTGAGCCGAACTGCCTCCGGCACCACCACCTCCACGCAGTACGCCGGCGGCGCGCCGGTAACGGAAACGCAGGGGAGCACCTTTACTGCCGCGTACACCATAGGTAACGACCTGCTCCGGCGCAACGGCGAGTACCCCGC